>NZ_JFJV02000029.1:67944-89260 GCF_000611145.1 Cupriavidus sp. SK-3
CGTCACTAGTCCGCCCACGGTACGGCAACGGCCGGCATGCACCTGCGCACGATCCTTGCTAGTGAGAGCGAATCGATCTCACTAGCGCCCGAGCGCAACCACCATGCTCCACCCCCCTCGCCTCTATCTCTACCTGGATGCCGTGGCCCGCCACGGCTCGATCCGCAAAGCCGCCGAGCAACTCCACGTCGCCTCCACCGCGCTGAACCGGAAAATCCTGGAGGTGGAGCAACAGGTCGGCACCCCGCTGTTCGAGCGCCTGCCGCGCGGGGTGCGGCTGACCGCCGCCGGCGAAGTGCTGATCGCCACCGTGCGCCGCAGCCTGGCCGACCTGGACTCCGCCGCCGCGCAGATGGAGCAACTGCGCGGGCTCGTGCGCGGCATGGTGCGCATTGCGACGGTCGAGTCAGTCGCCACGGATTTCCTGCCCGGAGTCATCGGCCACTACCAGTCCACCCATCGTGGCGTCCAGTTTCGCGTGTCGGTGGGCAACACCGGCGACCTGCTGGCCGCGCTCAGGGAGGACGAGGCAGACCTGCTGCTGGCGCACGACCCGCCTCCCACCGCCTTCCTGCATGAACTGACAGTGTCCGCGCAACCCTTCTGCGCGATGATGCGCCCGGACCATCCGCTGGCTGGCCGGCGCTCGCTGCGGCTGTCCGACTGCCAGCCCTATCCGGTCGCGCTCGGGCCCGACAGCTTCGGCAGCCGGCGGCTGATCGAGGCCATCTGCGCGCGCAACCGGCTGTCGCTACGGGTCATGCTGGAGGCGACCACCGTGGAGATGCTGATGAGCTTTGCGCGCCAGACCGGCGCGATCTGCTTCCAGTTCCAGGCCGGCACGCTGCGCGAGGCGCGCCAGGGCACGCTGGTCGCCGTGCCGCTGTCCGACCCCGAACTGTGCGGCGGCCGGCTGGTGCTGGGTGCCCGCAAGGGCCGCAACCTGCCCCCGCCGGCGGCGGCTTTTGCCGAGCACCTGAAGGCAGCGCTGACGGGCCTGCACCAGCCGTTGGCCGAGGCGGCCTGAAGCGCGGCCTGACCGGCGCCGCGGCCCGCCACGCGCGCCGGCGAGTGCACACAATTTGCGTGCGCCATGAGAAGAAATAAGTGCTGGTTGCATGCAATCGAATTGCCGCAAACTGCATCCATCGCACATTCAATGCAGTCACGCCAGGCGCCACCGGCCCGGGCCGGACGCCTACGAAAGCAACCACAGCAACCACAGCAAGATGAGAATCCCGCAACAAGCATGAGCCAGCGCCGTTAGCCACCGGCGCATTCCCGCGCCAGCCATTTCCAGATCACACACTTTTCAAATAGCCGGGGCCTGTCCCCGCGGGGGCGTTGTCGTGCCCGGAGAATTCGACAGAGCCAGCAACGAAGGAGAACGGGGTCAACCATGGAGGTCTTTATGCAACACAAGTTCAAGCCGGTCATGAAACTGGCGGTCATGGCCGCAGCCTTGCTCTGCGGCCATGCGATGGCGCAATCCAGCGTCACGCTTTACGGGATGGTTGACGCCTACGTGGGCGCCACCAAGGCAGGCGGCGCGGACCGCGCCTGGGGCGTCAACAGCGGCGGCATGCAAACCTCGTACTGGGGCATCAAGGGTACAGAGGATCTCGGCACCGGCCTCAAGGCGATCTTCGACCTCAACGGCTTCCTGCGTCCGGACACCGGCAAGCAGGGCCGCTTCGACGGCGATGCGCTGTTCACCCGCAATGCTTACGTCGGCCTGCAGAGCGCCACGCTGGGCACGGTCAAGATGGGGCGCAATACCACGCCCTACTTCCTCTCGACCATCCTCTTCAACCCGCTGGTCGACTCCTATGTGTTCTCGCCTGCGATCTTCCATACGTACTTCTCGGCCAGCAACGGCCGCGTGTACGACCCGGGCATCATCGGCGACTCGGGCTGGAGCAACTCGCTGGTGTACTCCACGCCGAACTTCGGCGGCCTCACCGCCAATGCCATCTACGCCTTCGGCGAGCAGGCGGGTAGCGTCGGCAAGAACAAGTGGGGCGGCAACGTGCTCTACTTCAACGGCAACTTCGGCGCCACGGTGGCCTTCCAGCAGGTCAAGTTCAACAGCGTGCCGGGCGACGTGACCTCGCCCGCGGCACTGTCCGGGTTCGACAAGCAGAACGCCGTGCAGGTGGGCGTGAGCTACGACTTCAAGGTGGTCAAGCTGTTCGCACAGGGCCAGTACATCAAGAGCAGCGTCAACAACGCCACCGGCGACATCAAGCACACCAACGGCCAGGTCGGCGCCTCGGTGCTGTTGGGCAACGGCAACGTGCTGGTCTCGTACGCCTACGACAAGACCAGGAACGATGTCGCGGATTTCAAACGCAATACGGTTGGACTGGCTTACGACTACAACCTGTCCAAGCGCACCGATGTCTATGCTGCCTACTTCTACGACAAGCTGAGCGACCAGTCGCATGCCGACAGCTTTGGGGTGGGGGTGCGGCACCGGTTCTGATCCGGCGCACGGCACAATCGGCGCAAGCGGCACAAACATAACGGCCGGTCGTTGTTGACCGGCCGTTTCCATTCATATTGGCGAACACCACTCTGCGCTTGCCGGCCGCCATCCGCCATGCGTCTTTCCAGGCACGATCGCAGATGGCAGCGCACTATGCTATGGTCTGGCGTCCCACCCGTCATGGGCCGTAGCAAAGCATGAAGCCCCTTTCCCACGTCCACGCAACTGTTTCACAAGCCGCCAGCCAGCCTGACCTCGAAGCCCTGCTGGCGCGCGTGCGCGCCTGCCGCGCCTGCGAAGCGCACTTGCCGCTTGGCCCCCGCCCCGTAGTACAGGCCGCCACCCCGGCGCGCATCCTGATCGTCGGCCAGGCACCCGGCACGCGCGTGCATGCCAGCGGCATCCCCTGGGACGATCCCAGCGGCGACCGCCTGCGTGAGTGGATGGGAATTGACAAGGAAGTCTTCTACGATCCCGCGCGCATCGCCATCATCCCGATGGGCCTGTGCTATCCGGGCCGCGGCGCCAGCGGCGACCTGCCGCCGCGCAAGGAGTGCGCGCCGCTGTGGATGGACGCGTTGCTGGCATGCCTGCCGGATATTGAACTGACACTGCTGGTCGGGCAATACGCGCAGCGGCGGTTTCTTGGCGCCGCTGCGCGCGGCGGCGTGACACCGACGGTGGCGGGCTTTGCCGCGCATGGACCACGCTATCTGCCCTTGCCGCACCCGTCACCACGCAACCAGGGGTGGTTCAAGCGCAATGACTGGTTCGCCAGGGAGTTGCTGCCGGTACTGCGCCAGCAGGTTGCCGCCGTCCTGGCGCGTCGGCGCGACTAGCCAGGGTTCTCAGGCGCCGCCCGGATGCGCCGCAACCATCCGCAGCCATTGCCCGCTCATCACCGATTTCCGGGATGGGAGAGCCGAGGCGGCCTTCGGCTGCTCCGGAGCAAGCCAGCAAAGCGCTACGATTCCCCCGGCATGCGGAGAAAGGCGTCGAGCCAGGATCAGCGGTGTACAGGCACAATGCGACGGATGCCTAGGGAGCCTGGACCTGGACGGGCGCGCCCGGCTTGCCTGACACCTGCGGAGCCACTACCAGGTAACGACGCTTGTCTTCCGCCCTACTGGCATCCGGCGCGACAATCTGGCGGATCTGGCCGATGGAGTTCACGATCGCGGCGCCGGCGGGATTGGTCATGAAGGACGCAAGCACCTCCACGGGGCCGCTACCGTCGGATTTGTCAGAGAGCGCAAGAACATACGGCTGCTTGGGCTGCAGGCCCGTCACCGATGCCTGCAACACTTGCACCAGTCCCTGATCGAACAAGGCAACGCTGGTAGGCGCCGTGGCCGCACCCGATGCCTTGCCATCACCCAGCGGCATCAGTGCCAGACGGCTGGCCTGTCCCGCCACACCGAGCGGCTGCAGGTTCTGGGTCCCATCACCTTCCGGCACGGCATTTGGCACATAGGCAAGAGCCTGGGGGGCCTGCCCGATCGGCACGTTGGCGACAACCTTGTTTGCCAAGGTATCAATCACCGCCAGCGCGTCGTCGTTCTCGAGGCCAACGTACAGGCGCGTGCCGTCCCCGGACGGCCACAGACCGTGGGGCAGCTTGCCAACCGGGATGGTCGCGACTTGCGAGAAGTCGTCCGTGCGGAACACCTTCACCTGGTTCAGGCCGCCAACGGTCACGTAGGCGAACGAGCCCTTGGCATTGCCGGCGAAGTTGACGTGGTTGGTGATCGGGCCGGTCTCGAAACTCTTGATCGGCGCAAAGGGAGGACGTGCATCGAAGACCTGCACCCGCCCCACATCCTTGAGCGTGAACCAGACCTGCCTGCCATCGGGCGTGGCAGCAATATTCGGGCAGAACGGCGAGTCCTGCCTGATCTTGCCGACGATCTTGTGGTCCGCGACGGAAATCACGGCGGTTTCGGGATTGAACGACGAGCACACATATCCATACTTGCCATCCGGCGAGAAGATCTGCATGCCGGGACCAGCCGGCACTGTGATGCGGGTTTTCTCTTCGAACGTCCTGGCGTCGAGCACCGCCACGTAGTTCTCGCCGCGTACCGTCACCCAGACTTCCTTGCCATCCGGCGTGTAGAACGCCTCGTGCGGCGAGCGGCCCACATAGGTCGTGTGCTTGACCGCGTTTGTCTGTGTGTCGATGAACGACACTGAGTTCGAACCGATGGACACCACCGCGAGCGTCCGGTGATCCGGCGAGAAGCCCAAGCCGTGGACGAGCACCTGGCCGCGATATAGCGGGCTGAAGTTGCCTGGCGACGGATCGCCGAGCCGGATCACGCCCAGCAGCCTATTGTCGGCGGGGTCCGTCACGGAAACCGTATTCGAGAATTGCTCGGCCGCATACACGCGGTCGTGGTGGCTTACCGGGATATCCGGTGCGGAAAGCGCTGCAGGCACTTGTCCGGCCCATGCAGGCTGGCTGGCGGCGAGCGCCGTCATCGTCAGTAACGCGGCATAGTGAGATATGCGTTTCATCATGGCTTCCGTTATGGGTTGGCGGGGGTGGTCATGGGCATGTTGTGATGCGCGGCGCCGGGACTGGAACCAGTCTGCTGTGTCTGCTGTGTCTGCTGTGTCTGCTGTGTCTGCTGTGTAGAGACAGGGGACGACGGTGGCAATGGCAAGCCGACCGCCATCCGCATCGCGATGATTTCCTGTTGCTGCCCGACAATAATCTCCTGCGCCACGCGGCGCAGTTGCTCGTTCTGGCCATAGCGGAGATAGGCTTTCGCCATATCGATAGCGCCTTGATGATGTGGCGCCATCATCGCGACGAAGTCGCGGGCGATATCGCCACTCGGCTTGATCGCCATGTCGTCCATCATCTTTGTCATCGCCGCATCGTTCTCGGCGAGGAAGGCATCTTCTTCTGTGGTGGCAGGCGGCGCATCTGCGGCGAAGGCCGGACTGCCAAGGTACAGAAAAACTGCAGCGGCAGCCGCGGCCACCAGCGACAGGCGCCGGATGGAAGCAGGGATCGAAGACATGACGGGCTCTCCCGGTTGTTTGCCTGAGCAGGCGTTAACGGGGTGAACAGCGCGGCAGATTGTTTATTCCGCTAGTGCCGCATTATTTTTTTCGCGTACGAACGAGGGGGCTCTCGGGACGGCATGGAATACTCAGGGTCTCGCGGTGTTTGCACGCGTAGGCGCCTCGATTCCAGGAATACGGCTCCCGGCAACAATGCGGCGTCAGCCAGGCGACCAAGACCGCTGCCCGGCTGGTGCTGTGCTCGCTCATCCCGGGCGCCACCCTGACGCCGTGTCGCTGGCGGCCCGCAAAAAGTTGTCGTCAGATCACTCCGCACCCAGAGCCGCCAGAATTTCTCCGCGCAATGGAATAAACCGCGGGCTCGCGGTGTTCACCAGATCAGTCGAGACTTTCAGGAAGCCACGGTGCCAACCGATCCCCCGTTCCAGGAACCGCCGTCCGAAGTGGATATACAGGCGTATGCCGATAGTGTGCCGTTGCGCCGTGAGCGGAGCCGGCCTTGGCATAGACTCAGATGCATAAGCTTCCGACACTTCGATGCGTCCCTGCTCCCGCGGGAGCGCGTCCGGCAACCGGGCGGGGCGAGCCATGAGCGTACGCGATGAGTTGATGGAGCACGTTCCACGGCTGCGTCGGTATGCGAGAGCGCTGCTCAGCAACCGAGACCTGGCCGACGATCTTGTGCAGGACACGCTTGAGCGAGCGCTGGGCCGCACGGAACAGTTCCGCGCCGGGTCCGATCTACGCGCCTGGCTCTTCACCATCATGCATAACCTCTTTGCCAACCAGGTGCGAAAAGCGTCGTTCAGGGCCGTGCACGTGCCGGTTGACGATGAATGCATCGCAGAACTCGAGTTCGCCGCGCCGGTAGATCAGACGCGCTCGCTGGAGATGCGCGATCTCGACTATGCGTTGCAGCGCCTGCCCGCGGAGCAACGCGAAGTGGTGCTGCTTGTCGGGCTCGAAGAGATGAGCTATGCCGACGTGGCGCTCGAACTCGACGTTCCCATCGGTACGGTCATGTCGAGACTTTCTCGCGGCCGGGAAAGGCTGCGCGCATTGATGGCCGGTGCGCAACCTGCCCCGAAACTAAGGGTGGTCCGTTGATGAAAGAGCAACAAACCGCAATCAGCGAAGAAGACCTGCATGCGTACGTCGACGGGATGTTGCCCGAGGCACGCCGCACGCAGGTGGAACTCGCGCTCGAGCAGAATCCCGAACTTGCCGCGCGGGTCAAGGACTACTTCGCCATGAACCGCTTGCTTCACGGCCGCTACGACCCGGTGCTGGGCGAGCCGGTGCCGAAGCGTTTGCAGCCCCAGCCTCCCCGCGAGCATCGCTGGAGGTGGCGGGAAGCTGCCAACTGGCCCCAGTTGGCCGGCATGGCGGCGGCGCTCGTGCTCGGCATTGGCATTGGCGCGGGGTTCCAGACAGCCACGCGCGCCCCCGGGCTGCCGGCGGGCAAGCCGGATACCGTGGCCGTGAGCGCGGGAGATCCGGAACGGTTCGCCTACCAGGCGGCGCTCGCGCACGTGGTGTACATGCCCGACGTTGTGCGTCCCGCCAATCTGGGTGCCGATCGCGAGCAGGATTTCGTGCAATGGCTGGCAAACCGGCTCGGCACCAACGTGCATCCTCCCGTCCTGACCAGTCTTGGCTTCGAGCTGGTGGGAGGGCGTCTTCTTCCGGATGCCGACGGCGGCGTTGCCCAATTCATGTATCGCGATGCAAAAGGCGAACGCATCACTCTGTACATCTCGCACAGGAAGGTGACCACAAACAGGACAGCGTTCAAGCTTTATCGGGACGGTTCAGTGAATGTCTTCTACTGGATGGATGGGGATTTCGGCTACGCCGTCTCAGGCGGCATCGATCGCAAGATACTGTTGCAGCTCTCGCATGACGTATACGCGCAACTCACGCCTTCGAGCGCTGACTGAGCCTTGCCGGCACATTTCCCCTCCCAGGGCCATAAACAAAAGAAAATGCGCCACTCGGGCGCAGATTCCTTCATCAACAGTCTTGTACCGCGCGGCGGCCGGGCAGTGCCCGGCGCGCCGCCTTACTTCGTTACCGACGCGGTGACGGACTCCATGGCATCGCGCATGGGCTTGAGTGCCGTCTCGTAGGCCGCGACCCAACCCTGCGCACCGGCGCCAGGGAACGAACCGTTCGTGTTCGACATGAAATTCTGGCCAAGCGATGCCAGGGCTTCCTGGGTCTGCGCAGCGTAGGCGCTCATCTGGCGCTGGGCTACCTGGGCGAACTCGGTGCCGGTGGCAGTGATGATTTCGTTCATGTGCCCGGCGTAGGCGCTCAACTTCTGGCCAAACACATTGGTCAGTTCCGGCTTGAAGCCAGACACGCCGCCAACGGATTGCTGGCTGGCTTCACGCACGTAATCCGCGCCGTCCGCCAGGCTTGCCTTGACCGCCTGCATGTTCAGTTCGGTGATTTTTTCGGCGCCGCGGGCCAGGGGACCGACCAGCGCGACAAACAGGTCAAGGTTAGCTTGCTGGAAACCGAAGAACTGAGCTTGGGCCTGGGCTTGGGATTGTGAGGGTTGTGCCATGTAATAACTCCTGAGGATGATCCAACGCTTCCGAAGAGTTTTCCGTGGGCGGCATCACCTTTGCTGCATTGCAACAATTGGACATATCATAGGCTCATTGGCCCAGGAGTCAAGCGAATTCAAAAAGACGTTTCCAGCCGCGCGATATGCCACGCATACGTCCTACTCCGCCGCCGGACGGATACAGAGCAGCAGCCTGTGCCTGCCGTCATCGAGCGGCACGCGCACCGTGCCTTCGCCACTGCGAATCGCCAGCCCGTCGAGGACCGCATGTCCGCCGCCGGCACCGGGCGCGAGCGTCTCCACGCGGATTTCGTAGTGGCAGGCACCTAGGCTGATGGTGGCCTCAAACCCAGGCCACGCCGCCGGAATGCTCGGCTGGACGACCAGCCAGGCCCCTTCGCGGCGGATGCCCAGGATGCCCTCCACCCCGGCGCGATACATCCATCCCGCCGCGCCGGTGTACCAGGTCCATCCGCCGCGTCCGGTGTGGGGCGCGACGGAATAGACGTCGGCCGCGGCCACATAGGGCTCGACCTTGTAGCGCTCGACGCCAGCGGGCGTGCTTGCGTGGTGGATCGGGTTGAGCATGGAGAACAGTTCGACAGCTTCTGCGCCTTTGCCCAGCCTGGCGAAGGCGAGAACCGACCACATCGCGGCATGGCTGTACTGCCCGCCGTTCTCACGCACGCCGGGCGGATAGGCTGCGATGTAGCCGGGGTCGGGCGACGCGCCCTCGAATGGTGGCGAGAACAGCAGCGCCAACCCCTCATCGCGGCGCACCAGGTATTGCGCCATCGACGCCATGGCCGTCGCCGCGCGCGCGGGATCGCCCGCGCCCGACAGCACGGCCCACGACTGGGCAATGGCGTCGATCCGGCAAGCCGCGCTTGTCTTCGAGCCCAGCCAGGTGCCGTCATCGAAGGTGGCGCGGCGATACCAGCCGCCATCCCAGCCGTGGTGTTCCAGCGCCTCGCCCAGCGCTGCCGCGTGTGCGCGCCAGCGTGCGGCACGAGCGGCATCGCGTGTATCGGCCAGCGGCGCAAAGAGCGCGAGGGTGCGCACCAGCAACCAGCCAAGCCAGACGCTCTCGCCTTTGCCGCCGGCCCCGACCCGGTTCATGCCATCGTTCCAGTCGCCGCCGCCGATCAGCGGCAGCCCGTGCGCCCCGGTCAATGCAAGGCATCGCTCGATGCCTCGGGCGCAGTGCTCGAACAGCGAGGCCGGATCCTGCGAGGTCATCGGCTGGAAGAAAGCGTCATGTTCGTCGGCGGCAAGTACCGGCCCGTCGAGGAAAGGCACCAGCTCATCCAGCACCGCCGCATCGCCCGAGCAGGCAATGTAGGTCGCCGTGGCAAAAGCCAGCCAGACACAATCGTCGGAAATCCGGGTGCGCACGCCCTGCCCGGTATGCGCCAGCCACCAGTGCTGGACGTCGCCCTGGGCAAACTGCCTCGCCGCTGCCCGCAACAGATGCTGCCGCGTGGCCGCCGGCCTCGCAAAGGTGAGCGCCATGTTGTCCTGCAGCTGATCGCGAAAACCATAGGCACCGCTCGCCTGATAGAAGGCGGAGCGCGCCCAGATGCGGCAGGCAAGCGTCTGGTACAGCAGCCAGCCATTGAGCATGATGTCCATCGCGCGGTCCGGCGTCCTGACCTGGACCGCGCCGAGCAGGGTGTCCCAGTGCCCCGTCACGGCATCGAGCACCGCGTCAAGATCGGCGGCGCGATAGCGCAGCACCAGCGCCCTCGCCTCGGCGGCCGAGCCGCACTCCCCGAGCAAGGCCACCACTTCGAGCGTCTCGCCGGGAGCGAGCTCAACGCAGCACTGCAAAGCCGCGCAAGGATCGAAGCCCGCGCCCACCGCCCCGGACAACGGCGTAGGGCCGAGCAGCGCCGCAGGCGCTTCGGTGCCGCCGTTGTGGCCCAGGAACTCGGTGCGGTCGGCGGTCCAGGCCGTCTGCCTGCCGCCGAGATCGGCAAAGGCGACGCGGCCGGAGAAGGCGGTGCTCCAGGGATTGCGCGCCAGCAACGCATGGGTGGCCTCGTCGATCCCGGTCACGATGAACGGGCCCGAGGCACCGCGGGCGGTACCAAGCACCCACTCCACATAAGCGGTGACTGAAAGCCGGCGGCGCCCGGCGGACAGGTTGCTCAGGGTCAGGCGAGAGATCTTGACCGGGTCTTCGAGCGGCACGAACTGCAGCAGGTCAAGCGCAATGCCGTTGGCCTGGTGCGCAAAGCGGCTATAGCCATGCCCATGGCGGGCCGTGTAGGCGCCGCCATCGCGGATCGGCCGCGCGGTCGGGCTCCAGACCTCAAGGCTGTCTTCGTCGCGGACGTAGATCGCCTCGCCGGCCGGATCCAGCACCGGGTCGTTGGACCAGGGCGTGAGCTGGTTCTCGCGGCTGTTCTCCGCCCAGGTGTAGCCACTGCCCTGCGCCGAGGCCTGGAAGCCAAAGCCGGGGTTGGCGACCACATTGATCCACGGCGCGGGTGTCGTGGCCGCGCAGTCGAGCACGATGACATACTCGCGCCCGGCCTTGTCGAAGCCGCCAAGGCCGTTGAAGAACTCGAGGTCCGGCGCGGCTTGCGGCGGCACTGGCGACGAACGCGGGGCCTGGCGGCGCACGGGAGTTGCGCGCAGCGGCGCCTGCGGCAAGTGGGCGAGCTGCTCGGCGATGGCCCCCCGGCGTGCGGCCAGTACGACGCGGGCGACCGACAGGAGCAAGGCTCGCGCCTCGACGCGCATCAGGTCCGCGCGCAGCGTATAGACCGAGCCCTGCGCCAGTTCGTCGCCGAAGCGTGGCCGCGACTGGCTGCTGCGCACCGCCGTCTCGATGGCGATTTGCAGGTCCTGGATATAGGAAGAGGCGCGTTCATTGACGATGACCAGGTCGACGGCCAGCCGTTTCATGCGCCAGTACTCGTGCGCGCGCAGCAGTTGGCGAACCTGCGCCAGATCGTCGATCTCGTCGATGCGCAGCAGCACGATCGGCAGGTCGCCGGAGATGGCATGCGGCCAGAGCCCGGACTGCGGCCCCGCCCCCTGGGCAATCGCCTCCGACGGGACGCGGAAACGGGCGTCGGCATAGAGGATCGGCGCCGCCAGGCGCTGGAAATCCGCCGCCTCATCGGCCTTGACGTCGAGATGGCGCAACTGGACCTGGGCCTGTGTCCAGGCCAGGGTCTTGGCCCGCTCGAACGCGCTGCGGTCATGATGCTTGTCGATCTGGTCCAGCAGCGCGGCACGCGACGGCGCCACCAGCGTCCAGAAGGCAATCCGGGCAACTCCGCCCGGTGCGACACGCACGCGCTGCCGGAGCGAGAAGATCGCGTCGAGCACCGTGCCGGCGGTGTCCGAGAGGGGGTGGCCATCGCGGATACCATCCACGATCCTGCCGGCACGCCCCTGTCCGAGGAAATGCGCCCGGTCGGTCTCGTACTGGGGATCCGCAACCACCTCGCCTTCGACCACCGTGAAATGCGCGGCCCAGATCTCCGGCTCGGTGGGTGAGCGCGGACGGCGCGTGGCCACCAGCGCGCCGAACTCGGCCAGGTATTCGGTCTGGACAAACAGCTTGGAAAAGGCCGGATGCGCGACGTCGGCGGCCTGCACGGCCAGGACCAGTTCCGCATAGGAAGTCAACTCGATCTCGCGCGCACGGCGCCCGCTGTTTGCCAGCGAGACACGCCGGACTTCCCCGTCGTCCTCTCCCGAGACCAGGATGGAGAGCGTGGTGGTCAGACTGCCATCCCGCCGGATGAACTCCGCGTGGTCTTCCGCGAAGACCACTTCACTGCCCGGCCCGCTCTCGTCCGCGTCCCCGCCGGCGAATTGCGCGCCGGCCGGCCAGACGCTGCGGCTCTGCGTGTCGCGCAGGAAGATAAAGCTGCCAGCGTCATCTCGGGTTGCGTCCTCGCGCCAGCGCGTCACGGCAAGATCGCGCCAGCGGCTGTAGCCCGCGCCGGCCGCGGTCAGCATCACCGCGTAGCGCCCGTTCGACAGCAGATGCGTGACCGGCGCGCCAGCCGGCGCCCCCGAGAGCCTGCGCACCGTGGCATCCTCGTTGCCGGCTTCCACCGTGGAAGCCTTTACCTCTTCGGCGCGTGGATGCGCAATGGCGACATTGCGCGGCATGCGCTCCTGCAGCAGCAGCTCGGCGGCCTGGATCATCGGCTCGCGATGGAAGCGCTCCCGCATCTGCCCGCCGTGCAGGCTATTGGCGATGGCCACAATGGTCATGCCCTGGTGATGGGCCATGTAGCTGCGGATGATGGCGAACTCCTCGTCTTCCGGCAGCCGGGAGCGGGTGAAATCCAGGGCTTCATAGAAGCCGTAACGCCCTTTTGCCCCGATCTGCGCCAGACGGGCGTAGTTCTGCTGCGCGCCCTGTGGGTCCACCATGGTCGCGAGGCCGGTCGCATACGGAGCGATCACGACGTTGTCGGAAAGCCCGCGCTTCAGGCCCAGTCCCGGCACGCCGAAGTTGGAGTACTGGTACGTAAACTCCATGTCGCGGGCGTTGTACGCCGATTCGGACACGCCCCATGGCACGCCCAGCGAGCGGCCGTAGGCCTGCTGGCGTTCCACCACCAGCCGGTTGGTCTGCTCGAGCAGGCTGCCTGCCGGCGCGCGCATGATCAGCGAGGGCATCAGGTACTCGAACATGGACCCGGACCACGAAATCAACGCCGATCCATTGCCCAGCGGCGTGGCAGTCCGGCCAAGGCGGAACCAGTGGCGCGTGGACACATCGCCCTTGGCGATGGCAAACAGGCTGGCGAGCCGCGCTTCCGACGCCAGCAGGTCATAGCAACTGACGTCGAGGCGGTTGGCGTCCTGCGAATACCCGATCGACAGCAGCTTGCGCTCCTCGTCGATGAGAAACGCGAAGTCCATCCCCAGCGCCATCTCGCGCGCCAGCCCGGCCAGCGCGTTCAGGCGCGTGCGGAGCAAGTCCGGCGATTCGATACGCTGAACCCGGTCTTGTTCATGTTCGGCCACGGTCTTGCGCAGGGCTTCCACCCAGAACGCCAGGTCCCCGAGGCTGTCATCGCCTGTCGCGGGCAGCATGTCGTGGGCGATGCCCGCGCATTTCTCGGT
This sequence comes from Cupriavidus sp. SK-3, assembly GCF_000611145.1. Classification (NCBI taxonomy): domain Bacteria; kingdom Pseudomonadati; phylum Pseudomonadota; class Betaproteobacteria; order Burkholderiales; family Burkholderiaceae; genus Cupriavidus; species Cupriavidus sp. SK-3. The sequence goes on from NZ_JFJV02000029.1 coordinate 81,144, forward strand.
CAGCCGCTTGAGCGCGGGCATCAGCATGGCCATTGCCTGCGTGCCATCGAGCTGGGTTTCGACCTGTTCAAGCAGTTCACTGAGTTTGCCGGCGCGCTCGCTGCCGGCAATGGCCAGTCCGGCTATGGCCTCGCGCGCCAGTCTGACGGTGTCCATCATGCCAGGCCGGAACTCCGGCGCCGCCGCGCCATCGGACCATTCTTCGCAGGCGTTGGCCAGCGCGATCAGGTGGCCGGCCAGGTTGCCGCTGTCCACCGATGAGACATAGGCAGGCGTCAGCGCGCGCAGATCCTGCGTTCCGTACCAGTTGTAGAAGTGGCCATGGGAACGCGGCAGCTTGCGCATAGCGGTGAACGCCGCTTCCAGCCGCTCGACCGTCGCCGCCGTTCCGCTCCAGCCAAAGTCGCGCGCGGCAATGGTGGAAAGCAGGTACAGGCCGATATTGGTGGGAGAGGTCCGGTGCGCGATGACCGGTCTTGGCTGCTCCTGGAAATTGTCGGGCGGAAGCATGTTGTCCGCCGGCGTCACCATGGTCTCGAAGTAGCGCCAGGTGCGGCGCGCGGTCAGGCGCAGCTCGCGCGCGTCGGCGTCCGACACTATCATCCGCCTGCCAACCTTCGGCGCCCGGCTTGCCCACAGCGCAAGCACGGGCGCCGTCAGCCAGAGCAGTCCCATGGGCAGCGCAAGCGGCCAGGAAGCAGGGGCGAAGGCAAGCGTGCCGGCCAGCGCCGCCAGCGTCAGCGATACCCCACCCGCCATCTGCCGGTAAGAGCCGCCCAGGTCGAGCCGTGGACTGGTCATCGACTGGGCGGCCGTGGTCCATTCCAGCAGGTGGCGGCGCGTGAAGCGCAGCCGCGCCGCCGTCCTGGCGACGGCATCGGCCATCCGCCAGGCCACGTCGGGCAGGAACGCGAGCGTCAGCAGGACCTGCGTGGCAGCGCCGCGCAGATCGCTGGCCAGCATCCCGACGTGATTGCGCAGACGGATGCCGGCGCGGTGGGGAATCACGGAGAACATACCGGGAAAGAAGACTGGGATGACCATGGCCGCAAGCAAGAGCAGCGTGCCGCGCGAGGCGGCGCCCGGCGGCAGCAGCCAGCACGCGGCAAAGCCCAGCAGCAGCGAAGGCGCTAGCAGCGAGCGCCTCAGGTTGTCCAGCATCTTCCAGCGGCCCAGCATCGGTACCGCAGCGCTGCCCGTACGGCCCCGGAAAATCCAGTCGACAAGTTGCCAGTCGCCGCGCGTCCAGCGATGCTGGCGCTTGGCCGCGACGTCATAGCGCGCTGGGTAATCCTCGATGACTTCGATATCCGAGGCCAGGCCGGCCCGGGCGAACGTGCCTTCGAAGAGATCATGGCTGAGCACCGCATTCTCGGGAACGCGGCCGCGCAGCGCGGCCTCGAAGGCGTCGACGTCATAGATGCCCTTGCCGGTGTACGAACCTTCTCCGAAGATGTCCTGGTAGACGTCCGATGCGGCTGCCGCGTAAGGATCGATGCCGCCCGGCGCCGAGAATATGCGCTGGTACAGCGAACCTTCGCTGCCAACCGGCAGCGAAGGCGTGACGCGCGGCTGCAGGATGGCGTAGCCGCCGGTGACGCGCTGCAACTGTTCGTCGAACCGTGGCCGGTTCAGCGGGTGGGCCATCTTGCCGATCAGCCGCAGCGCCGCGTCGCGCGGCAGGCGCGTGTCGGCGTCGAGCGTGATCACGTAGCGCACGCCGGGCGGTACCTGGGGCGGCAGGCCGTCGAGAGGGACAAAGCTCGTGTCCGTGGCGCCGCGCAGCAGCCGGTTGAGTTCATGGAGCTTGCCGCGCTTGCGCTCCCAGCCCATCCACACGCCTTCGCCCGCGTTGAAGACGCGGCGCCGGTGTAGCAGCAGGAAGCGATCGCCGGCGGGGCCCGGCCAGTAGCGGCGATTCAGCTCGCCGATCGCCTCGACGGCTACGGCCAGCAGCGCGGCGTCGCCCGGCATGGTCTCCTGGGCGGCATCGGTCCCATCGGTCAGCAGCGCAAAGGTCAGGTCGCCGCCGGCGCCGGCGAGGTGATGGACTTCAAGACGCTCGATCTGCTCGCGCAGGCTGGCTTCGCTCGACAACAGCGTGGGGACGGCCACCATCGTACGCAGCGAACTTGGCACGCCTTCGGTCAGTTCAAGTCCGGGCAGGATGGATGCGCCAAAGGTCCAGCCGATCCCGCGATTGACCAGTGCCGTCGCCACCTCGCTCGCCGGCACAAGGCCTAGCAGGCCCACCAGCGCAAGCCAGCCGCCGGAGAGCGCGGGAAGCGCGGCCGCGGCGAGCAACCAGAGCGAAGCGGCGAGCAAGCCGACGGTGACGAGCAGGATCGCGCCGGCATAGCCGCCGATCCCAAGCGCGATATTGATGCGGCTAAACCGCAGCCGCGCCGGGGGACGGAAGCCGATCAATGCCTCAAAGGCACGCCTGCCCTCGGCGATCAGGTGATATCCCGGATCCCCGATGCGCTCCGCTTGTGCCGCATCTGCGCTACCGGCGGACGCGGCGCGCGCGGTGGCCAGCGCAAGATCGGCGATCTCGAGTTCCGAAGCCGGCGAGCCCCGGGCGAGTTGCTCGATGGCGCTGCGGTACAGATTACGGGTGGCGAAATCCATCGCGGCATAACCGCTGCCCGCGCGCAACCGCTCGTCGACCAGGCTCACGCTCTCGAACAGTTCTGCCCAGTCGATGTCGGAAATCAAGCGCATACTGGTGATGACATTGCGCACGGTGACGTTCGATGCGCCCTGGCGCTGCTGGGCGTGCCGCACCACGTCGTCGATCGATGCGCCCTGCAGCCCGAGCCGCTCCTCCAGCCAGCCGAGCGTCGGCGTGGTACGCGGGTCCTGGTCCCTGAGCCGCTTCGCCAGTTGCGCGGCGAACAGCTCCGACAAGGGCGCCACCGCGCGCGAGGCGATATCCATATCGAGCGCGGAGCGGGCGCAGCCCGATTTGAGAAGCCGCTTCGACAGGGCGTCCGCGTCCGCGCGTGCGATGCGCCCTGCCGTGATCTGCTCCGCCAGCCGCCGCAGGTTTTCGATCAGGACAATGCGCAGCGTGATGGCCACCGCCCACAGCTCACCGATGGTCAGGGGCTGCACACGCTGGTAGGCGGCAATGAACCGCCGCAGGGTGCCAGGATCGACATGGCTGTCGGTATGTGCGACGAAGGCCCAGGCAAGGCCGAAGACGCGCGGATAGCCGGCGAATGGCCCCTCGCCAAGCTTGGGCAACTGGCGATAGTAACCAGGGGGCAGGTCGTCGCGTATCTCGCGGATCTGCGCCTCCACCAGGTGATAGTTGTCAAGCAGCCATTCGGCGGCGGGCACAACCGCCCTGCCGCTTTCCAGCTCCGCCGCGCTGGCCCGGTAGGCTGCCAGCAAGACCTCGGCATTGTCATTGAGGCGGCTGCGCAGGGACCGGACACGCGGCGGCTTCGCCGTGACGGGCTGGGCGGCGGCAAGGCTTTGCGCATGCTGCTCCAGCCGCTCGATGCCGAACAGTTCCTCCCGTACGGGTGCCTTGTCGTCCCACGGCGAAGGCGTGCGGGAATACTCGAACGTACGGCCTAGAGCTGAATACATGCGCGCCTTGGTTGTCGACGTGTCGACGTGGATCGGGAGACGGGCTCGCCTCCTTGAAAAACGGCTGGCCGGCAAGCTCTGCGCCTGCCGGCCATCACGCGATCGCTTCGCGGACTGTTGCGCTCAGGAGAACGTTATCGCTTACGTTATCGCCTATAAGCGGCCCAGAAGTAACAACACCACCACCACAAGCAACAGCACGCCTAGCACGCCGCTGGGCATATAGCCCCAGGAACGGCTGTGCGGCCAGGTCGGCATGGCGCCGAGCAAAACAACCACAAGCACGACCAGCAATACGGTTCCTAACATGGAACGCTCCTTTCCCGACTCCGCGTTTCGGCCAGGCCGCCACGCCTATCTCGCCAGGGGGCCGGAATCTTCGAGCCCGATGCAAAGGTAGATGCGCCACTTCGCGTCACTTGGCATGGACCTGACCGCTGACGTCACCTTGCCATTGATTGGGTACGTTGTCGGTACGATGACGGACATTGCTGGCCGTGCGCGGCCACGCCGCACAACGGATCCGCTGCGGATTCGTTGCGGCAAGAGACGCCGCGACAGGCGCCGCGATGAGAATGGCATGACAACCATCGGCAACCCGGGACCCCGGGTGACGGCAGCATGCTTCGGGGAAGCACTGGAACCGAGGACAAGGCCACTGGCGGAAAGAAAGGAGTGTGGCGCGAATGAAGACCCGGTCCTGAGACAGCCTGGCGCGCACATTTGGCGCGCCGCTGTCTTTCATCTTCGCATACTCTGCCCCTGTTGCCCGCCCTATTTTTTTTGCGGGAACGTTTCCTGATGCCGGCGGCGCGGGCGCGGGGCTTTGGCGCCGCCTGGCGAGTGCCGGTTCGGGCCAGGTCCGGCCGCCGCGCTTAGCGCGCCATCAGTTTCGCGGCAATGCCAGCCACATGCCTTCCCTGGTAACGCGCGATCGCCAGTTCGTTCTCGCTGGGCTGGCGCGAGCCATCGGCCGCGGTCAGGGTAGACGCGCCATAAGGCGTGCCGCCGGTGATCTGGCTCATGTCGAGCAGGCGGGCCTCGGTGTACGGAACGCCCACGATCACCATCCCCTGGTGCAACAGCGTGGTGTGGAAGCTGGTGATGGTGGTTTCCTGCCCGCCATGCTGGGTCGCCGTGCTGGTAAAGACACTCCCCACTTTGCCGACCAGCCCGCCGCTCATCCACAGCCCGCCGGTCTGGTCGAGAAAATTGCGCATCTGCGCGCACATATTGCCAAAGCGCGTGGGCGTGCCGAACAAGATGGCGTCGGCGTCGGCCAGTTTTTCCGGCACGGCCATCGGCACATGGGAGAATGCCGCGCGGGCGGCCTTGGCGCCACTCTTTTCCAGCACGGCGTCAGGCACCAGTTCCGGCACTTGCAACAGCGCCACCTCGGCGCCGTCAACTTCGCGCGCGCCTGCCGCCACGGCTTCGGCCATCTTGTAGACGTGTCCGTACATGCTGTAGAAGACCACCTGAATCTTGCAGGTCATGACAATGCTCCTGAATGAGGGAAGGAGCAGGCGTCCGGAGGACGTCCGCGATAAAACTGGCCAGCACCGATCATCGCCGGCGCGGGGCGCGCACATACGGCATGCGTGCCGCCCATCTGCTTGAGTCTAGGCGACGACAGCGCGCCGCGCGACGGCGCCGCCCTTCCCTTCGCACCCGCGCCGCCTACAATGAAATACCCTGGGATGTCCCCGTGCCGCGCGGCACGGGTCTGCCGGGCCTGCGTCAACGAGGGAGATTCGCGATGACAACCGCGTGTCCGCATCTTGCGCTGAGCCACCCTGTCACGCCAAGCGCAAGCGGCTGCGAGGAATGCCTGCGCAGCGGCGACGAATGGGTGCACTTGCGCCTGTGCCTGTGCTGCGGCCACGTCGGCTGCTGCGACGATTCTCCCAACCGGCATGCCACCCGGCATTTCCTCGCCACCGAGCATCCGGTGATCCAGTCGTTCGAGCCGGGCGAATCCTGGCGATGGTGCTATATCGACAAGCTGTTCATCCCTTGAAGAGCGTCGGCTAACGCGCGGCAACGCCGCTGAAGTCGACGAAGGCGATGAAGGCGCCGCCGCATGCCAGTCCAGACACGCCAATTCCGGAAGGAGAATGCCATGCTGTCGACTCCCGTTAACCAGACCGATCACGTACTGGGGCGCGCAGCGGCCCACGTCACCGTGGTCGAGTACGGCGACTTCGAATGCCAGTATTGCCACCTGGCCTATGGCGGCGTGAAGATCCTGCTCAGCCGTTACCACGACCGCGTGCGCTTTGTGTACCGCCATTTCCCGCTGACCGCCTGGCACCAGCTGGCCGAGGGCGCCGCCGAAGCGGCCGAGGCGGCCGGGGCCCAGCACAAGTTCTGGCCGATGCACCAGCAAATGTTCGAGCAGCATCACGGACTCAAGCCCGCGGCCTTGCGGCAGTACGCCGCCGCGCTGGAACTGGATCTTGAGCGCTTTGACTACGACATGAAGTCCCACTCCTACCTCCAGCGTGTGCGCGAGCACCAGCAGAGCGGGATCGCCAGCCATGTGCGCGGCACGCCGGCCTTCTTCGTCAACGGGGTGATACAGGATGTGACCTTCGGCATCGAGCATCTCGACCACGCCATCGCCGCAGCGCTGCACCGCTGAGGGGCTGGCTAGCCGCCGGCGGGCGTTGCCGCCTCCGCGGCGCTATAGACGTGCCGCGTGGCCAGCAGCGATGCAAGATCGGCATCGCCGGCAATCACTGCTTTCAGGATCTGCGCGTGCTCGTCCCAGTTCTGCTGGGCGCGCAGGTGGTGAGCCGGCGCGAATACCAGCCCGGTGCGCTCGCGCAGCGAGCGCATCATGTCTTGCAGCACGCTGTTGGCGGCGATGGTGCCCAGCACTTCATGAAAACGGAAGTTGAGCGCGAGCAGGCGCTCGGCCTCGTCCTCGCGGGCAGCCGCGCTACCCTGGTGCAGGACCTCCTGCAACTCGGCGACCAGCCGCGGGTCGCGCCGCTGCGCGGCCAGCCTGGCATTGAGGCCCTCCAGGGTGGCGCGCACTTCGACCATTTCCCTGGCGACATGCTCCGACAGGCACGCCACCGAGGCGCCGCGGCGTGGCTCGATGCTGACCAGCCCTTCGGCCGCCAGCGCGCGCAGCGCCTCGCGCACCGGCACGCGCGACACGCCCAGCTCGGCCGACAGTGTGTGCTCCACCAGCCGGTCGCCCTGGCGGTAGACGCCGCCGACGATGCGCTGGCGCAGCGTATCGGTCACCAGCGCGAACAGCGGCGAATGGCGCGCGCCGAGGTTATTGCCGGGAGGCGCCGGATCGGCGCCCGGTGGAACACTGCCGGGTTGGTCGGACATGTTCGTCATATGGCCGCGCGGCATGGCGAGCGCCTGGCCCGCCACGTGCGCATGGGTTCAGCTGCGTTGGAAGGTGAAGCTGTCCGCGTAGATATGCGCGCCGCTGGCACCGAGCGCGAGGAAGGTCTCGCGCGCGTCGCGGATCATGTCCGGCGAGCCGCACAGGTAGATCGCATGTTCGGACAGGTCCGGCAGGTCGGCGGCGACGGCGTGCTGCACATGGCCGCGCCGGCCGTTCCATGCATCGTCCGCGCGCGACAGCACTGGTACGTACTGGAAATCGTAGAGTCGCGCGCCCCACGCCTGGATCTGCTCGTGCATGTAGAGATCCGCCGCGGTGCGCATGCCCCAGTACAGCGAGACCGGCGGGCAGTCCGGATCGTCCATCAGCGATTCAAGGATGCTCTTGATCGGGGCGAGGCCGGTGCCGGTGGCCACCATCACCAGCGGACGATAGTCGTCCTTGCGGAAATAGAAGCCGCCCAGTGGCAGTTCCACGTCGAGCCGGTCGTCCGAGCGCAAGCTGGCCAGCAGGCGTTCGGTAAAGTAGCCGCCGGGAATGCGGCGCACGTGCAGGTCCACCGTGCGGTCTCTCGGCACCGACGCCATCGAGAAGCTGCGCGCGATGCCGTCGCCGGTGAAGATCTTCAGGTACTGGCCGGGGCGGTAGTCGAGCGTTTCCGCCTGCGGCAGTTCCAGCGTCAGGTGCACCACGTCGGCGCTGAGCGGCGCGATATTGCGGATCACGGCGGTATGCCGCGCGGGCTCGGCGCATGGCTCGCCTGGCCGCGCGGTGCTGATCACCAGGTCGCTGGTGGGCCGGGCCTGGCATGCCAGCGCAAAGCCTTCGGCCTCTTCTTCCGGGGTCAGGCCCATGGGGTATTCCTCATAGGCCACCGCGCCTTCAACCAGCCTGACTCGGCACGTGGCGCAGCCGCCGAAGCGGCAGTCGTGCGCCATCTGCACGTTGGCGCGCAGGGCACCGTCCAGGACCGTTTCGCCGGCGGCGGCTTCGAATGATTGTTGGGATTCGAGGAGATGGATGCGGTAGGACATGGCTGATTCGGAATGCGTGAGGATTTGGGCTTTGAAACCTGAAACCTGAAACCTGAAACCTAAAACCTAAAACCTAAGACCTAAAGTCAAAGGCGGTTTCACCCCCCTGC
>NZ_JFJV02000030.1:0-1910 GCF_000611145.1 Cupriavidus sp. SK-3
TAAGCCGTTGACGTTGACGTTAAGCCCTTGACTATACCGTCAGGCCCATGAAGTTTGGCGTCCGAAGAGCCGGAAATTTCGGCGACACGCGGTATCGCCAGATCAACGATTCGGTGTAGCCGCGTTTACCGCCCGACGGGCGGCAAACACCGTCTCGCGGCACGCACGAACCAGAAACACATAGCGGAGATTCCCATGAGAAAGATCGTCATCGTCGGCGGCGGTGCCGCAGGACTGCAGGTGGCCACCCGCCTGGGCCGGCGGCTGGGCAAGCGCGGCCTCGCCGAGATCATCCTGGTCGATCGCAGCCCCACGCACCTGTGGAAACCCCTGCTGCATGAAGTGGCCGCTGGCCGGATCGAGCCCGTGGTTCACCATACCTCGTTCGCCCTGCAAGCCGAACGCCATCATTTCCGCTTTGTGCAAGGCGAGCTGCTCGCGGCGGATCGCATCAACCGGACCATCTCCGTGGCCATTGCCGGCACGGGCGACGGCGTGGACGGCCGGGTCCTGTCCATTGCCTACGACAAGCTGGTGCTCGCAGTGGGCGGCGTCACCCAATACTTTGGCGTACCCGGCGCGCGCGAACACGCCTTGACGCTGGACAGCGTCGCCAAAGCGGAAGAAGTGCGCGACCGCGTATTCACCGCCCTGCGCCGCCGTACCGCGCTGGCCGATGCCAGCCCGCAGACGCCCGCCGCCAAGGTTCGCGTGGCCATCGTCGGCGCCGGTGCTACCGGCGTCCAGCTGGCGGCCCAGTTGCGCCGGACGTCGAGCGTGCTCAATCGCTACGGCATACACCGGCTTGATCCGGTGACCGGCGTGGACATTTGTGTCATCGAAGCCTCCCCCGCGGTCGTCCCCGGCATGGGCACGCGGATCGCGGCGCGCGTCAGCGAGCAGCTTGCGCGCCTGCATATCGACGTCCAGTGCAGCGCACGGGTGACGTCCGTCGGCGCAAGCGGCCTGACGATTGCCGGCCAGGCCCCGATGCAGGCGGATGTCGTGGTGTGGGCGGCGGGCATCGCGGCGCCCGCCATGCTGGAGACCTTCCGGTTTCCGGTGAATGCCAAAGGGCAGATCCGCGTGCTGCCGACGCTGCAGAGTATCGAAGACGAGCATATCTACGCCATCGGCGACTGCGCCAGCTGCCGGCCGCAGGACCTCGACGCCGAGTTGCCGACCCGGGCTCAGGTCGCCTACCAGCAAGCGCTATATCTTGCCGAAGCGTTGCCCCGGCGCCTGGCGGGCAAGCAGCCTGCGGGCTTCCGTTATCGCGACTATGGCTCCCTGGTCGCCCTGGCAGGCAGCAGCGCAATCGCCAACCTGGCCGCCACGCCGGGCAAGGACAACGGCTGGCATATTGAAGGCAAGCTCGCCGCCCTGCTCCACCATGCCGTCTATCGGCGGCATGTGCTCGACATCCACGGTTGGGGACGGGCGCTGGGGATGACGCTGGCGCAGGGGCTGGAACGGCTGCTGGCGGCGGGAACGCGGTTGCATTGAGCGCACCCGGCGATCCCGCGCCAAAACGTACCCCGGGGCAGGCCGTCGCGCTTGGTATTCAGACGGCCGCTCCAGTACCGCGAGCGTGACACGTGACGTGTGACGCGTGACATGCAGGCCAGCTTGCGTTGCGCATCTACGATGCGCAACGCGCCATACTTGAGGCCTCCGCCCGAGTGCCTCGGCAAACTCGTGTTGTTGCCATTTGCGCCGTCAGGCCGCCTTCTTCGCCAGCCCCAGATACGTCTCGATCACCTTCGGATTCGCCGCCAGTTCCGCCGCCGGCCCCTCCATCGCCATATCCCCCGTCTCGATCACATAGCCATAGTCCGCTACCTGCAGCGCCGCGCGTGCGTTCTGCTCGATCAGCAGTGTCGCCACACCGGTCTTGCGCAGGTCGTTGA
>NZ_JFJV02000031.1:0-18721 GCF_000611145.1 Cupriavidus sp. SK-3
CCCGTGGCCGCGCCCGCCGCCGCGCCGGTCGCCGGCGTGACCGGCGCCGCCGCCCACGCCAGCCCCTCGGTGCGCAAGTTCGCGCGCGAACTTGGCGTGGACGTTTCGCGCGTGCCGGGCACCGGACCCAAGGGCCGCATCACCCAGGACGACGTGCAGGGTTACGTCAAGGGCGTGATGACCGGGCTGACCGCGGCTCCGGCACAAGCCGCTGCCGCGCCGGCCGGTGGCGGTGGCGAGCTGAACCTGCTGCCGTGGCCGAAGGTGGATTTCACCCGTTTCGGCGACGTGGAAAGCAAGCCGCTGTCGCGCATCAAGAAGCTCTCCGGTGCGAACCTGCATCGCAACTGGGTGATGATTCCGCACGTCACCAACCACGACGAAGCTGACATCACCGACCTCGAAGCCTTCCGCGTGCAGCTCAACAAGGAATACGAGAAGCAGGGCATCAAGGTCACCATGCTGGCCTTCATGATCAAGGCTGCCGTGGCGGCGCTGAAGAAATTCCCCAATTTCAACGCCTCGCTCGACGGCGACAGCCTGGTGCTGAAGAAGTACTTCAACATCGGTTTTGCCGCTGATACGCCGAATGGCCTGGTGGTGCCGGTCATCAAGAACGCCGACAAGAAGGGCGTGATCGAGATCGGCCAGGAAATGAACGAGCTGGCCAAGCTGGCGCGCGACGGCAAGTTGAAACCGGACCAGATGCAAGGCGGCTGCTTCTCGATCTCCTCGCTGGGCGGGATCGGCGGCACGTATTTCACGCCGATCATCAACGCGCCTGAAGTGGCCATCATGGGCGTTTGCAAGTCGTACCAGAAGCCGGTGTGGGATGGTAAGCAATTCGTGCCGCGCCTGACGCTGCCGCTGTCGCTGTCGTGGGATCACCGCGTCATCGACGGTGCGGAGGCGGCCCGCTTCAATACCTACTTCGGGCAACTGCTGGCCGATTTCCGCCGCATCCTGCTGTAAGGCGGGCAGGGTGCGCCCGGCCCTCGCGGCCGTGCGCGCCCTCTGCCAGACGTCTGCAACCTGCCGTCCGGAAAACAGGAAGGAAGCGAGTCCATGACTACCTGCGTTGTCGTCAAGAAGGCCGGCGAGGTGGCAATTGCCGCCGACGCACTGGTGACGTTTGGCGACACCCGGCTCACGCGTGCCTACGAGCGCAACCAGAAGGTGTTTCCCGTGGGGGACAGCTTTGTCGCGCTCGCGGGCACCACCGCCCATTTTCCGGTCATGCGCAGCCTGCTGGCCGGGCTGGGCGAGGATTGCCGCCTGGGCTCGCGCGACGACGTCTTCCGGACTTTTCTCAAGGTGCATGAAAAACTCAAGAACGAGTATTTCATCAACACCAAGGAAGATGAGGACGATCCCTACGAGTCCTCGCAGATCGTGTGCCTCATCGCCAATCCGGCGGGCATATTCGGTGTCTATTCGTACCGCGAAGTCTTTTCGTTCGACCGTTTCTGGGGCATTGGCTCGGGGCGCAACTACGCGCTGGGCGCCATGCACGCGGTCTACGACCAGCCGGGCCTGAACGCCGGGGAGATTGCGCGGATCGGCGTGGATGCAGGCGTGGAGTTCGACAAGAGTTCGGCAGGTCCGGTCGAAGTGCAGGTGGTACGGCTCGGTGACACGGCCGGCGACGGCGCAATCAATAACGATGGCGCGGCCCGTATCTGAAGCGGGGCGCGTTCTTGAGGAGCAAAACATGAGTGTGATCGAAGTCCAGGTGCCGGATATCGGCGATTTCGACGCGGTGGAAGTGATCGAAGTGCTGGTCAAGGCTGGCGATACGGTCGAGCAGGAACAGTCGCTGATCGTGCTCGAGTCGGACAAGGCCAGCATGGACGTGCCTTCGTCTGCGGCCGGCAAGGTGCTCGAGGTGCGTATCAAGGTGGGCGACAAGGTCGCCAAGGGCGCGGTGATCTGCACGCTGGAAAGCGAAGCCGCCGCCAAGCCGGCAGCCGCGCCGGCACCGGCCCCTGCGGCCGCTCCCGCGCCGGTCGCTGCTCCGGCTGCCGCACCCGTGGCGGCCTCGCATTCGGGCAGCGCGGACATCACTTGCGACATGCTGGTGCTCGGCGCTGGCCCTGGCGGCTATTCGGCTGCCTTCCGCAGCGCCGACCTCGGCATGAATACCGTGCTGGTCGAGCGCTACGGCACGCTCGGCGGCGTCTGCCTGAACGTCGGCTGCATCCCGTCCAAGGCGTTGCTGCACAACGCCGCCGTAATCGACGAAGCCAAGGCGCTGGCGGCGCACGGCATCCTGTTCGGCGAAGCCAAGATCGACCTCGACGGCCTGCGCCACTACAAGGAAACCGTGGTCGGCAAGCTGACCGGCGGCCTGTCCGGCATGGCCAAGGCGCGCAAGGTGCAGGTCGTGCGCGGCGTTGGCACATTCCTGGATCCGCATCACCTCGAGGTGCAGGAAACCGAAGGCGACGCCAAGCAGACCACCGGCAAGAAGACCGTGATCCGCTTTGAGAAGGCCGTCATCGCAGCCGGTAGCCAGGCGGTCAAGCTGCCGTTCATCCCCGAGGATCCGCGCATCGTCGACTCCACCGGCGCGCTTGAGCTGCCCGAGGTGCCGAACAAGATGCTGGTGATCGGCGGCGGCATCATCGGGCTGGAAATGGCCACGGTGTACAGCACGCTGGGCGCCAATATCGATGTTGTCGAAATGCTCGATGGGCTGATGCAGGGTGCCGACCGCGACCTGGTCAAGGTCTGGGACAAGATGAACAAGAAGCGCTTCGACAAGGTCATGCTCAAGACCAGGACGGTCGGCGTGGAAGCGAAGCCGGACGGTATTTACGTCAGGTTCGAAGGCGAGCAGGCCCCGGCCGAGCCGCAACGCTACGACCTGGTGCTGGTGTCGGTGGGCCGCGTGCCCAACGGCAAGCGCATCGGCGCCGAGAAGGCGGGCGTGGCGGTGACGGACCGCGGCTTTATCGACGTCGACAAGCAGATGCGCACCAATGTGCCGCACATCTTTGCCATTGGCGACATCGTCGGCCAGCCCATGCTGGCTCACAAGGCGGTGCATGAGGCGCACGTCGCGGCCGAGGCAGCGCACGGCGAGAAGGCGTACTTCGACGTCAAGCAGATCCCATCGGTGGCCTACACCGATCCGGAAGTGGCCTGGGCCGGCGTGACGGAAGACCAGTGCAAGGCGCAAGGCATCAAGTACAGCAAGAGCGTGTTCCCATGGGCCGCTTCGGGCCGTGCCATTGCCAACGGCCGCGACGAGGGCTTTACCAAGCTGATCTTCGACGAGGAAACCCACCGCATCATCGGCGGCGGCATCGTCGGCATGCATGCCGGCGACCTGATCAGCGAAGTCTGCCTGGCCGTCGAGATGGGCGCCGATGCGGTGGATATCGGAAAGACGATCCACCCGCACCCGACGCTGGGCGAGTCCATCGGCATGGCTGCCGAGATCTACGAAGGCGTCTGCACCGACGTGCCGCCGCCGCGCAAGCGTTAAGCGGCCAGCATCTGCCACGCATCGAGGCCCGCCGCACGGCGGGCCTTTTTGTCACCAGATTCGCAATTAACCGCCAAGTTTTTCCGGCCACCCACTTGTGGCTTCGCCAGCCAAACCCCGCTTGCAGCAGAGGAGGGCCGTGGCAGGCCGTGGATCGGCAAATAACCGGTTTGACGCGAAGGATGGATGCTGCCAGGCACCGGTGCCGCATCGCGCGGAGGCTGAAATCGGCGCCGTCGGCCCGCCGCGGGCAAAAAAAATCCCGGCACATAGCCGGGAATGAATCGATATTGGAATACAAGGAAACCAGATACCGAGGAGACATCGTTAGAGGGCAGGGCGGCTTGGTTGCCGTCCGTGCTGCCTTCGTTGGCAAAATGCGCTGGCCGTGCCAGGCGCGCTTTGCCAACGAACCGGCCGAAGCCGGTCCGTTGTGCTGCCTGCGCTAGTTAGGCGGCGGCGGGGGCGGCCTTCTTGGTCGCGGTGCGAGCCGTTGCGCTGGCTTGCTGGGCGGCCTTGGTGGCGGCGCTGGCGGCTGCCTGGAAGTTGCTTTCGGCGATTTCAACAGCTTGCTTGGTGGCCTTCTGGACCGACTCGTAAGCGTTGTTGGCGGCGCTGATCGCGGACTTCACGATGGCAACGGTCGACTCGGAGCCGGCCGGGGCATTCTTGGCGAGGTTCTCGACCAGGGCTTGCACCTTCTTCGAGTTTTCGGCCAGTTGGGATTCGGCAACCTTGGTGAATTCCGACTGGGTTTCCGAGGCGATTTCGTACAGGTGGCGGCTATAGGCCAAGGCCTTTTCGGCAACCGGCTGGATCAGCGAGGACTGGATGGCCAGGAATTCCTGGGCGTCCTTCGCCGACAGGGCCTTCTTGGCGTTGTCCACGTTTTCAGCGAACGTGGCCTTGACCACTTGCAGGTTCAGTTCGACCAGCTTCTCAACGCCTTCGAAGGCTTTGGTGGTCAGGCCAAACAGGGTTTCGAGATTGGCTTTTTGCGCTGCGGCGACTTGTTCCGGGGTGAAGCTCATGCTGGTCTCCAATAATGAAGTTCAATGTCAGACAAAATTAGGCCGCCCAGATGTCAAAGCCATGACGACGTCACTGCTTTTCGTCAGCCAGCCCCAGGCGTTTGGGGGTTGCCGGCGCCTCCGCTTGCTCTGCAAAACCGATGGTGCGCCGCAACAATTCCAATTGTAGGGAAAAGAAAAACGGTGTCAAGAATTTCTTGTGCGATGCACAAATAAGTCCGGCCGAAGTCGCCGGAAGTCGACCTGATGCCACATATCGCGCCGCCAGAGTTGCGGATTTACGCCAGTTCGGGCGCGGGAAGGGCGGTCCTGGTCGCGTACCTTCGCGCCGGCTCAGTGCTACCATCGCGGTCTGCCCGAGTCGGTGCTGCCCAAGCGCGTGCAACGCAGCGGCCGATGCGCCACGGCCCTGTTGCCGGGACCAGCGGCCTGCCGGCCAGATGTCCGCCCCAAGTCAATCCCCATGCTCGCCTTCTACGCCGACCACTTTGTCCTGCCCCTGCCCGATGGCCATCGCTTTCCGATGCGCAAGTACAGCATGTTGAGGGAGACGGTTGAGCGGGAAGTGGCGGGCCTGACGCTGGCCGAGGCCCCGCGTGCCGGAGACGATGCCTTGCTGCTGGCGCATACCCCGGAATATGTGGCCAGCGTCTCCCGGGGCGCACTGGACCCTGCGCGCCAGCGCGAGATCGGGTTTCCGTGGTCCGATGCCATGGTCGAGCGATCGCGGCGCTCGGCCGGCGCCACCATCGAGGCATGCCGCACCGCGCTGCGCGAGGGCATTTCAGTGAACCTGGCGGGCGGGACGCATCATGCTTATGCGGACAAGGGCGGCGGCTTCTGCGTTTTCAACGATGCGGCGATCGCGGCACGCCAGCTGCGCCGCGACGGCCGGGTGGAGCGCGTGGCGGTGGTGGACCTCGATGTGCACCAGGGCAACGGGACTGCTGCCATCCTGCGCGACGACCCCTTCGTGTTCACGCTGTCCCTCCACGGCGAAAAAAACTATCCCTTTCGCAAGGAAGCCAGCGACCTCGACGTGGCGCTGCCAGATGGCTGCGACGACGAGGCTTACGCCGCGGCGTTGCAGGGCGCGCTCGAAACCCTGTTCGCGCGCTTCTCTCCGGATCTGATCATTTACCTGGCAGGCGCCGATCCCCATGAGGGCGATCGGCTGGGCCGCCTGAAGCTCACGCTCGCCGGACTGGCCAGGCGCGATCGCCTGGTGTTTGACGCGGCCCTGACGCGGGGGCTGCCGATCGCTGTGGCGATGGCTGGCGGCTACGGCAACCAGATCGAGGACACCGTGGCGGTGCATGCGCAGACCATCGCGCTCGCCGCTGAATATCACGAGCGTTATGCCCGGCGCGAAAAGCCGGACGCGTTCGCGCCTGCCGGCCATATCAGGGTGGCACAGCAATGAGCGCAATCAGCCAAGTCCGCGCGACGCGCGGCACCCTTTGGATGGCCGCCATGCCGTGGCTGTTCGTGGTGATCTGGAGTACCGGCTTTATCGTGGCCAAGTACGGCATGCCGCATGCCGAGCCGATGACCTTCCTGTTCCTGCGCTTTGTCGGCGTGCTGGTGCTGATGGTGCCCTTCGTGGTGGTGGCGCGGGTGCCCTTGCCGCAGCGTGCCGGCGCCACTGACTGGCGCACGGTGGGGCATATCGCCCTGGCGGGGCTGTTCCTGCAGGCGGGCTATCTCGGCGGCGTTTGGGCAGCGGTCAAACTCGGCATGCCGGCGGGTGTTTCCGCCCTGATCGTCGGCATGCAGCCGATCCTGACCGCGCTGGCGGCTTCGCGCATGGGCGAGACCATCGGACGGCGCCAGTGGCTGGGGCTGGCGCTGGGCATCGTGGGCGTGGGCCTGGTGGTGGCCAACAAGCTGTCGGCCAGTGGGCTGTCCGCGCCGAGCCTGCTGCTTGCCGTGGGTGCCTTGTTCTCGATCACCTTCGGTACGCTGTACCAGAAGCGCTATTGCCCGATGTTCGACCTGCGCATGGGTTCCGTGATCCAGTTCGCGGCGGCGGCGCTGGCCTGCCTGCCCTTCATGTTTCTTACCGAGACCCGCCACGTCGAGTGGAACGCCGAGATGTTCGGCGCGCTGGCCTGGTCGGTGGTGGCGCTGTCAATCGGCGCGATTTCGCTGCTGTTCCTGTTGATCCGGGAGGGCGCGGCCACCAAGGTGTCCAGCCTGATGTATCTCACGCCGCCGACCACCGCCGTCATGGCGTGGCTGCTGTTCGGCGAGAGTTTTCCGCCGCTGGCAGCACTTGGCATGGCCCTCGCCGCTGGCGGCGTGGCCCTTGTGATTCGCCGCTGATCTTCCTCTTGCGTGCTTCCGATGAAACCGACTGCCGATACCCGTAGTGCCTACCGTCATTTCCAGCCGATCACCACGCGCTGGATGGACAACGACGTCTATGGCCACGTCAACAACGTCATCTACTACAGTTATTTCGATACCGTTGTGAACACTTACCTGATCCGGCAGGGCGTGCTCGATATCGAGGCTGGCGACACCATCGGGCTGGTGATCGAAACGCAATGCAACTACTTCGCAGCGCTTAGCTTCCCCGACACCGTGGTGGCCGGGCTGCGCGTGGCGCGGCTGGGCAACTCGAGCGTGCGCTACGAAGTGGGCCTGTTCCGCAATGACGACGACGTCGCTGCGGCGCAAGGTCATTTCGTCCATGTCTATGTGGATCGCGCCACGCGGCGGCCGGTACCGCTGCCGCCTGCGCTGCGCAATGCCTTGCAGGCGCTGGTGTGCGAATCCGCGGACGCCGGTGCCTGATCGGGGCAGGGCACAGACACATGAAGGAGTTGACTGTCATGGATTCGCAGCACAAGCGGGACACCTCCCTGGTAGACCAGGCCATCATCACGCGCCGCTCGGTGCGCGCTTTTCTTGATACGCCGGTGCCGCACGATGTGGTCAACGAGATCCTGGCGGTGGCCAGCCGGGCGCCTTCCGGCACCAACGCCCAGCCGTGGCGGGTCTATGTGCTGAGCGGCGATGCCAAGCTGAAATTGTCCGCCGACGTGTTGACCGCCTACGACGATCCGCAGCGCGACAGCAAGTACCGGGAAGAGTATCCCTACTATCCGCGCGCGTGGGTGGCGCCGTATATCGACCGCCGGCGCAAGGTGGGCTGGGACCTGTACAGCCTGCTGCAGATCAGCCGCGAGGACAAGGCGCGCATGCACGCGCAGCACTCCCGCAATTTCACCTTCTTCGGTGCGCCGGTGGGCATGATCTTCACCATCGACCGCATCCTGGAGCTGGGTAGCTGGCTGGATTACGGCATGTTTCTGCAGAGCATCATGGTGGCAGCCCGGGCGCGTGGGCTGGATACCTGCCCGCAGGCGGCTTTCACCCAGTTCCACGCGGTCATTGCCAATCACTTGCGCCTGCCGGCGGACGAGATGGTGGTCTGCGGCATGGCCCTGGGGTATGCCGACCCCGCGGCCATAGAGAATACCCTTAGTACGGAACGTGAACCTGTAAGCGGGTTCGCACGTTTCTTGTCGTAAGTCTCGTTGGCTGCGAGCTATATTTCATGCATGAGCCGGCTGCGGTCCGGTTGGCTCGGAGGGCGCCGATGAGCGGGCAAGAAGGGCGATCCGCTGTGGAATTACCACAGTCCACGTCGGTCTTGCTGCACGTGTCATGTGATGAATGCGTTGTTTTTTTCGCGATGTGGAATTGTTTGCAAATCGAACTTTAAAGAGGCTTCGTAAGTCTTTAATCTTGCTAACAATTTCTTTTTTTCCTAAACTGGCGCAATCCAAGTTGCGCGCTGAATGAATCATGTTCCGGTCTGATTCCCCCCTATTGTTTCGATTCTTCGGCTCTACCCCTCTTACATCGGTCGCGGCCTCTGTGCTGCTGACCGTTTCCATGCTGGCCGCTCCTGCGGTCGATGCCGCGACGAAATCGTCGGACACCGCAAAAACCAGCAAAAAGTCGGCAAAAGTCACCAAGTCCGAGAAAAAGTCGGCAAGTACCTCCTCTAAATCCGCGAAAACCAAGCAGGTCGCCAGCAGTGGCAAGGCCGAGCACGTCACTACACGCAAGGTCGTGGTGCTGAAGAACGGCAAACGCCAGGTCGTGGCACAACGCCAGGCTGCACCGGTTCGCGCGGCCTTCATCCCCGCGAAACCCTCGCTGGGTGAGGCGCTCGGCCTGCGTGACACGGAGGATGCGCTCGCGCTGCGCTCCAGCGTGGCGCTGGTGATGGACCAGAACTCCAACGAAGTGCTGTTCCAGAAGAACGCCGCCGCGGTGCTGCCGATCGCCTCGATCACCAAGCTGATGACCGCGCTGGTGGTGATGGACGCGCGCCAGCCGATGGATGAGGTTCTCACCATCAACGAGGAAGACCGCGACAATGAGAAGCACAGCAGTTCGCGTCTGCGGTTCGGTGCGCAGCTGAGCCGCCAGGAAGCGCTGCTGCTGGCCCTGATGTCCTCGGAGAATCGGGCGGCATCGGTGCTGGGCCGCAGCTATCCGGGCGGCCTGCCGGCGTTTGTGCAGGCCATGAACCGCAAGGCGCGCGAGCTCGGCATGAACGACAGCCACTTCGTCGATTCGAACGGCTTGTCGAGCAGCAATGTCTCGAGCGCGATGGACCTTGTGCGCATGGTCAACGCGGCGTACCGCAATCCCACCATCCGCGAGTACTCCACGCAGACCGAGTATGAGGTCAACGTGCTCGGGCGTACCCAGCACTACGTCAGCACCAACCGCCTGGTGCGCGGCGGCAACTGGGATATCGGCCTGCAGAAGACCGGCTTTATCTCCGAGGCTGGCCAGTGCCTGGTGATGCAGGCGAAGGTGAACGGCCGCAATGTGGTGATGGTGTTCCTGGATTCGGTTGGCAAGCTGTCGCGCTTTGCCGATGCCAACCGCGTCAAGGACTGGCTGGAACACGTGCAAACGGGTCCCGGCCGCCCTTTTCCGTCCTCCCCTAACCTGACGCAGGGGCCAGGTTCCCCCCAGGCTATCCTTACCGCCCAGCAGCCACGCGGCATCTGACGGCGGAGCCGCAATGACCCGGCACCCACGGACCTGAGGTCATGAAAAACGCGCCGTTCCCGGCGCGTTTTTTCGTTGCGCGCCGCGGCGCGCCCGGCACCTACAGCAGCTTGCCCGGGTTCATGATGCCGGCCGGGTCCAGCAATTGCTTGATGCCCCGCATCAGGCGCAGTTCGAGCGGGTCCTTGAGGCGCAGGAAATCATCGCGCTTGAGCTGGCCGATGCCATGCTCGGCGCTGATGCTGCCGCCGTAGCGCGCGACCTCGTCCAGCACCTCGGCGGTCAGTGCCTTGCCGTGCAGAGCGGTCCAGTCGCGATCCGCGCCCGCCGGACGCGACAGGTTGTAGTGCAGGTTGCCGTCGCCGAAGTGCCCGAAGATGAAGGGGCGGATGCTGGGGCTGACGGACTTGAGGCGCGTCTCCATCGATGCCATGAAGGCGGGGATCTGCTCGATCGGCAGTGAGACATCGTGCTTCAGGTGCGGCCCGTCGGCGCGCTGCGCCTCGGAGATTTCCTCGCGAAGTTTCCACAGGCTCTGCAATTGCGCCAGCGAAGCGGAGACCGCGGCATCCAGGCACAACTCGCGCTCCAGCGCTTCCCCGATCACGCGTTCGAGCAGCGTATTGAGGGCCTCTTCGTCCGTGGTGTCGGCCAGTTCCACCAGCACGTAGGCGGGATGGCGCTGGGCGAACGGCTCCTGTACGCCTTCCGCATGCCTGAGCACCAGGTCGACGCAATCGCCGGTAAAGAACTCAAAGGCTTGCAGGCGCGCGCCACACTGGGCGAACAGCAGCTCGAAAAGCTCCAGCGCCTGCAGGGGCGACGCCACCGCGGCCAGCACCACCGAGCGCGCATCGGTGCGCGGAAACAGGCGCAGCGCCGCGGCGGTGATCACGCCGAGCGTGCCCTCGGAGCCGATCAGCAATTGTTTGAGATCGTAGCCGGTGTTGTCCTTGCGCAAGGCGCGCAGCCCGTGAAAGATCTCGCCGTTGGGCAGCACGGCCTCGATGCCCAGCACCAGTTCACGCGTCATGCCATAGCGCACCACATTGACACCGCCAGCATTGGTAGCAAGGTTGCCGCCGATCTGGCAGGAGTCCTCGGCCGCCAGGCTGAGCGGCAGCAGGCGATGCGCTTCCTGGGCGGCGCGCCGCAGGTTGCCCAGGATGCAGCCCGCTTCCGCGACCATCGTGTTGGCGATGGTATCGATCGAACGGATCGCGTTCATGCGGTCCATGCTCAGCACCACGTTGACCGGACTGCTGTCAGGCGCGGCGCCGCCGCACAGGCCGGTATTGCCGCCGCGCGGCACCACCGGCACCGCGGCCTGCTGGCACAGCGCCAGGCAGCGGGCCACCTCGTCCACCGAGCGTGGCCGTACCACGGCTTGCGCATTGCCACGGTAAAGGCCGCGCCAGTCGGCGAGCCAGGGCGCGACCTGGTCGGGCTCGGTGGCAACCACGTCGGGGCCCAGTGTTTCGATCAGGCGGGGCAGGAAGGCTGTATTTTGCATGGTGGTTCTTCTGGAGAGGCGGTGCGGCTCAGGCCGCTGAATGGGATGGTTCCTGCCCGGCTGCGGGGGACTCGGCGCGCGCGTGCGGCCGCAGGCCCAGGCGCGCCGCCGCGCCCTGCAGATGGGACACGGCAGCGGCGCGCGCCAGTTCCGGGTCGCCGGCACGGATCGCGTGGAAGAGGGCCAGGTGCTCCTGGTGGACTTGTTCGGACAGGCCATCCTGCTGGCGCGTATTCAGCCGTGCCACATGCACGGCCTGGTGCAATTGCAGGTTCAGGTATTGGAGCAGTTGCAGGTAGTACTTGTTGTGCGTGGCGGTGGCGATTGCCACATGGAAGGCGGTGTCAGCCTCCACGCTGCGGTGAGGATCGTGCAGTTGCGCCGCCAGCCGCTCCAGCAGCGATTGCATCTCAGCGACATCCTGCGCGGTGCGCCGTTGCGCGGCCAGCGCGGCAGCAGCGCTCTCGAGGTCGAGCCGCAGTTCGTAGATGCTCGCCAGTTCGTCGCGATCGATGTCCATCTCACGTGGCAACTGGAAACCGGCATTGCCCACGCGGGAGCGCACCGTGCTGCCCACGCCCTGACGGCTTTCGATCAGGCCCTGGGAGCGCAGGTGTTCGGTCACCTCGCGGATGACGGCCGGGCTCACGCCGTAGTGCCCGGCAAGCTGCTTGCCGGTCGGCAGGCGGGCGCCAACGGGGTAAGTGCCGTTAGCGATCTCGGCGCGCAGTTGCTGGGTCACCTGTTCGGTGAGGGTGATGGCTTTGGTACGCATGCCCGGCAGGATATCGCTATTCAGGTTATCTGAAAACTAAGTGTAAACCCTTGTCGTTGCGGATCGATGCATGAATGGGGGAAATGGGGTTAAGCGTGCCGCCGGCGATTGAGGATCAATGACTGCCAAGCGGCAACCAGGCGGCAGGCGTCAGCGGAAAAGCAGGATAGCGGGGTGAAGGCGGTGCCGGGACCGGGCGGGAAGGGTGTCCCGCCTATCCCTCACCCCTGCGGGGCTCAGGCGGCCACGTCGGTCGCGTAGCCCATGCCGCGCGAGATCTGCAGCGCGGTTTCCTTCAGGTTCTGCAGCCAGCTGTCCTGCAGGCGGTCGGCCGGGGCCGACAGCGAGAGCCCGGCAACCAGCCGGCGCGAATCGTCGTAGATGCCGGCTGCAATGCAGCGCACGCCGAGTTCCAGTTCCTCGTTGTCGCGCGCGTAGCCGTTCGTGCGGACCCAGTTGAGTTCGCGTTCCAGCTTGATCAGGTCCGTGATCGAGGTGCGCGTATGGCCGGCCAGCCCGGTGCGGGTGGCATAGTTGCGCACCCGCGCGACTTCATCGGCCGCCAGGAACAGTTTGCCCACGGAGGTCAGGTGCAGCGGCGCCCGTCCACCAATGGCGCGCACCACCTGCATGCCGGAGCGTTCGCTGTACGCCCGCTCGATGTAGACGATCTCATCGCCCTGGCGCACAGACAGGTTGACGGTCTGGCCCGTTACGCGATGCAGCGCGCGCATCGGCGCCAGTGCCGCGTCGCGTACCGACAGGCGGGCCTTGACCAGGTTGCCCAGTTCCAGCAACCGCATGCCAAGCCGATAGCTGCCGGGATCGGAGCGGTCGACGAAACGGCAGGCCACCATATCGTTGAGGATGCGGTGCGCCGTGGAGGGGTGCAGGCCGGTGGTCAACGACAGTTCTTTCAGGCTGACCGGGTCAGCATGCTGGGCTAGCGCATCCAGCAAGGTCATCATGCGCTCGATGACCTGGATGGATGTCTTTCCTGGTGCTTTGTCTGCTTCTGCCATGGGGAAATGTTGCCGTGCGGCAAATTAAGCGGTTGCCTGATTCTATCTCGCATTGTGAAAATTTCAATAGGTGAAATGACATTACCGAAAGAAACTTCAGGTTCTTTCGATGACGGATGTGCCGGGAAAGGCATGCAAAAATGCAGTGAATTCACCCGCGCCATGAACGCTTTTGTATGCCGCACGGTGCGCAAGAGCGCATAATTGCGGGGTTTCGGGGTCTGGAAAAGGGAAACAATGCGAGTCGGTCTGTTCGCCACCTGCCTGGTGGACCTCATGCGTCCGGAAATCGGCTTCTCGGTGCTCAAGCTGCTTGAGAAGGCGGGTTACGAAGTGATGGTGCCCGAGGCCCAGACCTGTTGCGGGCAGCCTGCGTACAACTCGGGCGAACGCGCCGGAGCGCGCGATCTGGCGGAGAAATTCCTGCGCGAGTTCGAGATGTTCGACTACGTGGTGATCCCGTCGGGCTCATGCGGCGGCATGGTGCTGCATCACTACGCCGACCTGCTGGGCGACGATCCCGAACTCAATGGCCGCTATGAGGGCTTGCGCTCGCGCGTGTTCGAGCTGACCGACTTCCTGGCCAACGTGGCCAAGCTGGGCGAATTCGATTCCAGGTTCGCCGGCCGCATTACCTACCATGACTCCTGCTCCGGCCTGCGCGAACTCGGCGTCAAGAGCCAGCCGCGCGCCTTGCTGGCGCAATTGCCGGGCGTGCAGTTGAGCGAGATGAAGGACTGCGAGGCTTGCTGCGGATTCGGCGGCACCTTCTCGGTCAAGTACGGCAATATCTCGACAGCCATCGTCGACGAGAAATGCGCCAACATCAAGGCTAGCGGCGCCGATGCCGTGGTGCTGGGCGACCTTGGCTGCATGCTCAATATCGAAGGGCGCCTGCGCCGGACCGGCGACACACGTACCCAGGTGCTGCACATCGCGCAAGTGCTCGCCGGCGACGCCTGAGCCCGGGCGGACGAAAAACAAACCTTGGCGAGATCCCCGCTATGCAAGTTCGCAGCATGGAATTCAAGGCGCGCGCGGGCCAGAAACTGGCCGACCAGCGCCTGCAGCAGAACCTCAAGAAGCTCTCCACCAAGTTCGTGACGGCGCGCGCCGATGCCATTCGCGACATCGATTTCGATGCCACGCGCGAGGCGCTCAAGGAGCGACGTGACCGCGCGTTGCAGAACCTCGATGTCTGGCTGGCCACTTTCGAGGAAAACGCCACGCGCCGCGGCGCCACCGTGCTGTTTGCCGAAACCACCGCGGATGCCGCGCGGCTGGTGGCGGAGATCGCGCAGAAGCATGGCGTCAAGAAGGTCATCAAGAGCAAATCGATGGTGACCGAGGAAATGCGCCTGAACCAGGTGCTTGGCGAGATGGGCGTGCAGAGCATCGAGACCGACCTCGGTGAGTACATCCTGCAGATCAATGACGCGGAGCCGCCGTCGCACATCATCGCCCCGGTGGTGCACAAGGACAAGGAAGAGATCGCCGACCTGTTTGCCAGGGTGCACCACAAGCCGCGCCTGACCGATATCCCCGCGATGACGCGCGAGGCGCGCGAAGTGCTGCGGCCGGAATTCCTGTCGGCCGACATGGGCGTGACCGGCGGCAACTTCATCATTGCCGAAACCGGATCGGTGGCGGTGGTGACCAACGAAGGCAACGAGGGCATGTGCACGGTGATGCCACGGGTGCACGTAGCCGTGACCGGCATAGAGAAAGTGCTGCCGACGCTGGAAGACCTGGCCACTGTGATGCGGCTGTTGCCGCGCTCGGCTACCGGGCAGGCGATCTCCAACTATTTCTCGCTGCTGACCGGCCCGCGTGCCGAGGGCGAGCGCGATGGTCCCGAGCATATGTATTTCGTGCTGGTCGACGGCGGGCGCAGTGGCCTGATCGGGGGCGACTTCCAGGACATGCTGCGCTGCATCCGCTGCGGCGCCTGCATGAACCACTGCCCGGTTTACCAGAAGATCGGTGGCCATGCCTATGGCTGGGTTTATCCTGGCCCGATGGGCAGCGTGCTGACGCCGAGCTATACGGGCCTGGCCAACGCGCTGGATCTGCCACAGGCAGCCACGCTGTGCGGCGAATGCAACCGCGTGTGCCCGGCTTCCATCCCGTTATCGGACCTGTTGCGCAAGCTGCGGGAGAAACAGATGGAACGCGGCCTGCGCCCCTGGCAGGAGCGGTTCGGGCTGCAGGTGTGGGGCTACGTGGCGCGCCGTCCGGCACTCTATGCCTTCGCCACCCGCATCGGCGCGCGCCTGCTCTCGCGCATGGGCGGCAGCAGCAAGCTGATCGCCAGGCTGCCGATGGCAGGCCGGGGCTGGACGGAGACCCGCGACCTGCCCGCACCGAGCGGACGGACGTTCCGCGAACTCTACAAGGAAAGGAGGGCCCGTTGATGGCCACGACCACTGACAACGCGCCGGCGCTGGCGGCCATGCGCGCAGCGCTTGAACAACATATCGGCGGCCAGCTCGCCGCCGATGGCCTGGTGCGCAGCTGGCGCGAGGCAGCGCCCACGCTGGTATTGCCGCCGATGTTCGGGCAGGCGATGGAAGAGTTGCTGCGCCGGCTGGAGATGTCGGCGGTGTTCGCGCAGGACAGCTGCTCGTTTTCGAGTTCGGCGGTGACCGACCAGCTAAAGCGCTGGCTGGACAAGGCGGCCACGGCCTGAACGTGGCTGGCCCGGAAAGCAGAAGGCCCCCGCCGAGACGGGGGCCTTCTGCGTTTTGGCCGGGGCTCAGCCTAGCAGCAACGCATCGTCATCCAGTTGCTCATGCCGTGTCTGCTCGAACATGCGCAGCAGATCCGGCACGTCCAGCCCGGCGCGCTGATCGCCCGACACGTCCAGCACCACCTGGCCCTGGTGCAGCATCACCGTGCGCTGCCCGTAGTCCAGCGCCTGGCGCATGCTGTGCGTGACCATCATGGTGGTGAGCTTGGCTTCCTCCACGATCTTGGCGGTCAGCTCCAGCACGAAGGCTGCCGTCTTCGGGTCGAGCGCGGCGGTGTGCTCGTCCAGCAGAAGGATGCGCGAGGGCTGGAGCGAAGCCATCAGCAGGCTCACGGCCTGGCGCTGGCCGCCCGAGAGCAGGCCGATACGGTCCGTCAGGCGATTTTCCAGGCCCAGGTTGAGCAGGCGCAGCTTGTCGCGGAACAGCTCGCGCGAGGGCTTGTTCAGCGCCGCGCGGAAGCCGCGCCGGCTGCCGCGCGCCATGGCCAGCGCCATGTTTTCCTCGATGGTCAGCGCTTCGCAGGTGCCCGCCATCGGGTCCTGGAACACGCGTGCCACCAGCGGGGCACGGTCCCAGGCCGGCTTGCGCGTGACATCGATGTCATCGATGGTGATGCGGCCGGAATCGACCATCTGGTCGCCGCTGATGGCGTTGAGGAAGGTCGACTTGCCCGCGCCATTGGAACCGATCACGGCAACGAACTGGCCGGTCGGGATATCCAGGCTGAGGCCGCGCAGCGCGCGCGTCTCGATCGGGGTGCCGGGATTGAAGGTGAGTTTCAGGTCTTGTGCGCGCAGCATCTCAGGCACCTCCGTTCTTGCGGCCGAACAGCTTCTTGCGGGTTCCCGGCAACACCAGGGCGCCGGTCACCAGTACCGCCGTGACCAGGTTCAGATCTTGCGCCTTGAGGCCGATGAACTCGCTGTTGAGCGCCAGCGCGATGAAGAAGCGGTAGAGGATGGCGCCCAGCACCACGGCCAGCGTGGTGTACACCAGCCGGCGCGCCGGCAGGATGCTCTCGCCGATGATCACCGCGGCCAGGCCGATCACGATGGTGCCGATGCCCATGGAGATATCGGAGCCGCCCTGGGTCTGCGCGAACAGCGCGCCCGCGAGTGCCACCAGTCCGTTGGACAGCGCCATGCCGGCCAGCGTGGCGCGGCCGGTGGCGATGCCCTGGGACCGCGCCATGCGCGGGTTGGCGCCGGTGGCGCGCATTGCCAGGCCGAGCTGCGAGGAGAAGAACCAGTCCAGGCCGAGCTTGGCCACCACCACCACGATCAGCAGCAAGGCCGGGCGCAGCATGTAGTCCGGCAGCCAGTCAGGCTGCAGGATGGTGAAAATGGTGGACTCGGTGATCAGCGGCACGTTGGGCTTGCCCATGATGCGCAGGTTGACCGAGTACAGCGCGATCATCATCAGGATACTGGCGAGCAGGTCCATGATCTTGAGGCGCACATTGAGCCAGCCGGTGATGAAACCGGCAAAGGCCCCCGCCACGATCGCCAGCCCTGTGGCGATGAAGGGATCCTGGCCGGAAGCGATCAGCGTGGCCGCCACGGCGCCGCCCAGCGGGAAGCTGCCGTCGACGGTCAGATCGGGAAAGTTGAGGATGCGGAAGGAGATCAGCACCCCCAGGGCGACGAGGCTGAAGATCAGGCCGATCTCCAGGGCGCCCAGAAGGGAAAAGAGGGACATGGGGAAATCCAGTTGCTATTTCCGGCACGGGAGGCCGGATCAGGAACGCCTGGCGCGCTGCCCGGGTCGGGCGACGCGGTACGGGCGTTCCGGGGGCGGGCCCGGATAGAGCCACCTGCGCGCGAACGCGCAGGGTCAGCGTGCCGTGATTACTTGATGACGGTCTTCGCTTCCTTGACCAGTTCGGGCGACAGCGTCACGCCTTGCTTCTCGGCCGCGCCGGTGTTCACGAACAGCTCCAGCTTGTCGCTGGTTTCCGAAGCGATCGCGCCGGGCTTCTCGCCCTTCAGGATACGCACCACCACCTTGCCGGTCTGATGGCCGAGGTCGCCGTAGTTGATGCCCAGCGCGGCAATGGCGCCACGCTTGACGCTGTCGGTATCGGCAGCCACCAGCGGGATCTTCGACTCGTTGGCGACCTTGACCAGGGCTTCGTACGCCGACACCACGTTGTTGTCGGTGTTGGTGTAGATCACATCGACCTTGCCGATCAGGCTCTTGGCGGCTGCGCCGATGTCGACCGTGCGCGGCGCGGCGGCTTCCTTCAGCGTCAGGCCTTCCTTGGCCAGCATTGCCTTCAGTTCCTTGACCACCACCACCGAGTTGGCTTCACCGGGGTTGTAGACCATGCCAACCGTCTTGGCCTTGGGCACCACGCGCTTGATCAGGGCAACCTGGCGGTCCAGCGGCAGCTTGTCCGACACGCCGGTCACATTGGTGCCCGATGCGCCCCAGCTCTTGACCAGCTGGGCGGCAACCGGGTCGGTCACGCCGGAGTACACCACCGGCACCGACTTGGTGGCGGCCACCACGGCCTGCGCCGACGGCGTGGCGATGGCGACGATCACATTGGGCTGGTCGCCGACGAACTTGCGCGCGATCTGCGCGGCGGTGCCGGTATTGCCCTGTGCGCTCTGGTATTCCCACTTCAGGTTCTTGTCGGCATCGTAGCCGGCGCTCTTCAGTTCGTCGCGCACGCCATCACGGATGGCGTCCAGCGCGGGATGGTCGACGATCGACAGCACCTTGACGGTCTGGGCCTGCACAGCGCCGCCGTACAGCAGCGCGAGGGCCACGGCGCTGCCCAGGATGGTCTTGGTCGATGTCTTGAGACACTTCATAGTATGGATCTCCCCCGGAGTGGGTTCTGGGTAATCAGCCGCTCTTGGTCTTCGATGGGTTTGGTCCGCAGTCCTGCCCGGCGGCGCGTGGCGCCGGCCGGCCGGTCCGTTGCGGGAACGACACACCAGGCGGCAGGCAGGCGGTCGCTGGAGCGCAGCGGATACGACGGCGATAAGCCTGCGAGGATACCATTTCCGAGACGCGATTTGCCCTGTTTTGCCCCGTTTTGCCCTGTTCCAGTGCGCCAGCAGGGCAAAACGGCAGGGGCGGGGGGCGC
>NZ_JFJV02000031.1:18729-23583 GCF_000611145.1 Cupriavidus sp. SK-3
GCTGCGAGCGGCTCCGGCTGGTGCGCCGGTATTGGTGCGTGGAGCGCGGGAAGGCTACTGGGCGGGGTTGTGAATCTCGGCGTGGATGTGGGCGATGGCCGCGGTTGCCGCTTCGGGCAGGGGCACCTGCCAGGCGTCGATGTTCTCGCGCAGCTGCTCCACCGAAGTGGCCCCGACGATCGTGCTCGCCGCGAACCAGCGCGAGTAGGCCCAGGCCAGCGCCAGCGTCGCCGGCGAGATGCCGTGCTCGCGCGCCAGCGCCACATAGCGGGCGGCGGCGGCCAGGCTTTCCGGGCGCAGGTAGCGCGGGCTCCAGTCGGGCGGGAAGCGCGTGAGCCGCCCTTTGGCCTGCGTATCGAACACGGGATGCGCGAGATCGCCGCCCAGGTATTTTCCGGTGAGCTGGCCAAAGGCCAGCGGGCTATAGACCAGCAGGCTGACGTCGGTACGGAAGCAGGCCTCGTCCAGGCCCTGCTCGTAGCTGCGGTTGAGCAGGTTGTATGGGTTCTGGACCGTGGCGATGCGCGGCAGGCCGTGCAGCTCTGCCTGCTTGATGAACTCGGCCACGCCCCACGGCGTTTCGTTGGACACGCCGACGTAGCGGATCTTGCCCGCGCGCACCAGTTCGCCCATGGCTTCAAGCTGCGCCTGGATCGAGGCGCACTCGCGCTCGTTCGCCGGATCGAATTGCTTCTGCCCGAAGATGGGCGCGTTGCGAGCCGGCCAGTGGATCTGGTACAGGTCGATGTAGTCGGTTTGCAGGCGCGCCAGCGAGGCGTCCACCGCCGCGCGGATGCTGTCCGGCGTCAGGTCGCCGCCGTTGCGGATCCACGGCATGCGCGCCGGGCCGGCGACTTTGGTCGCCAGCACGATACGGTCACGCTGCTGGCGCTTGAGCCAGTTGCCGACGATGCGCTCGGTGCTGCCATACGTTTCGGCGCTCGGCTTGACCGGGTACATCTCGGCGGTGTCGATAAAGTTGATGCCGCGCGACACGGCGTAGTCGAGCTGGCTATGGCCTTCGGCTTCGGTGTTCTGCTCGCCGAAGGTCATGGTGCCAAGGCAGATGCGAGAGACCTGCAGGTCGCTGCGGCCCAGACGAATGGTTTCCATTGGCTATCCTTGTTAGGCGTTGACGCCCGGTATGGGGAGGGCGGCTGTGGTATCACCGGCTGCCAGCTTCCTGGCAACCCCAATCGAAGCGTGCCTCAGGCGCGCAGGGCGGCGGCACATTCCTTGACCAGCACCGGTCCGCGGTAGATCAACCCGCTGTACACCTGTACCAGTTGCGCGCCGGCCGCAATCTTGGCTTGCGCGTCGGCGCCGCTGAAGATGCCACCCACGCCCACGATGGGCACCGCATCCCCAACCACCTCGCGCAGGCCCTTGACGACGCGCGTGGACGACTCGAACACCGGCCGGCCCGACAGGCCGCCGGCTTCCTCGCCGTGCGGCAGGCCCTTGACCGCGTCGCGCGCGATGGTGGTGTTGGTGGCAATCACGCCATCGATGCGGTGGCGCACCAGCGCATCGCCGATATTGCGGATCTGGTCGGCGTCGAGGTCGGGCGCGATCTTGAGCGCGAGCGGCACGTAGCGCTTGTGCTGGTCGGCCAGGCGCTGCTGCGCGTCCTTGAGCGTCGAGAGCAGGCTGTCGAGTTCACTCGCGCCCTGCAACTGGCGCAGGTTCTTGGTGTTGGGCGACGAGATATTGACGGTGACGTAGCTGGCGTGCGGGTAGACCCGTTCCAGGCAGTGCAGATAGTCATCCACCGCGCGCTCGATCGGCGTATCGGCGTTCTTGCCGATGTTCAGGCCCAGCACGCCGCCCTCGGCCTTCCAGCGCGACGCCTTGACGTTGGCGATAAACGCATCCACGCCGCCATTGTTGAAGCCCATGCGGTTGATCAGCGCATCGGCTTGCGGCAGGCGGAACATGCGCGGGCGGGGGTTGCCCGGTTGCGCGCGCGGCGTCACGGTACCCACTTCGATAAAGCCGAAGCCGAACGCCGCCAGCCCGTCGATATAGGCGCCATCCTTGTCGAGCCCGGCGGCCAGGCCCACCGGATTGGGAAACCGCACGCCCATCACCGTGCGCGGGTCATCGGCGATGGTGTTGCCGATGCAGCCCGCCAGCCCCAGACGCTTGGCGCGCAGCAGGTTGTTGAGGGTGAAATGGTGGGCGTCCTCCGCATCCATCGAAAACAGGGCGGGGCGAAACAGGGGATAGAGCGCGTTCAGCACAGGGAATCAGCTTGGAAGTCGGGACCAGGACGGCATTGTAGCGGTTGGGCCGGAAGCGGTACTGCTGCGCAGGCGCGACCCGGCTCCAGCTGCCCTCCCGGATACCGGCCATCAAGTCTCCGGCGCTTCCTCGCCGGGTTGCGGCGGAACGATCGGGATGGCAGTGGGAGAGGCAACCGCGACTGCTTCCTGTGGCGAGTCGAAGGGGCGCCACTGGTTGGCTGTCAGCACCTGCAGCGGCTGGTAGCGCGCCTTATAGGCCATCTTGCGGCTATCGGCGATCCAGTAGCCCAGGTACAGGTGCGGCAGGCCGAGTTCGCGGGCCTGCTGGATCTGCCACAGGATGTTGTAAGTGCCATAGCTGGCTTTGACTTCCAGCGGGTCGTAGAAGGTATAGACCGAGGACAGCCCGTCGTCGAGCACGTCGATCATGCTGACCATGCGCAGGCGGCCGGCCTCCGGCGAGCCCGGCGGTTCGCGGAATTCGACCAGGCGCGAGTTGACCCGGCTTTGCAGCAGGAACTGCTCATATTGGTCCCGGCTGTCCTGGTCCATGCCGCCACCGGCATGGCGCATCGACTGGTACAGGAGATAGAGCGAATAATGCTCTTCGACATAGGTCAGCGGCGCCACCAGGGCCTGCAGGCTCTCGTGCTGCCGCCAGGCCCGGCGCTGGCTGCGGTCGGGGTGAAACTGGTCCACCACCACGCGGCATGGCGTGCAGGCGCGGCATTCATCGCAATAGGGGCGGTAGGTAAAGATGCCGCTGCGCCGGAACCCGGCGCGGACCAGCCGCGAGTAGACGTCGGCATTGATCAGGTGGGCGGGCGTGGCCACCTGCGAGCGCGCCATGCGGCCATCGAGGTAGCTGCAAGCGTAGGGCGCCGTAGCGTAGAACTGCAGCGCGGAAAGGGGGAGTTCCTTTAGCTTGCTCATGTATCTGCAACGGCCAGGGATGAAACAGCAACACAGGTAAGCCGATGGCGCCGTGACCGGACGCTGCGCAGCGTGGTCGGAGGGGCGGGCCCTATGCCCGATCCTGAATCCGGGTCCATCTCTGCAGCACCGTCTTGTCGAAGCGCCACGGGACGATATCCGGTTGGCGGGTGGCGATGCGGATATGGGCCGCGAACTCAGCACGCGGAATCGGACTCGCCCCGAGCGAAGCCAGATGATCGGTTTCCTGCTGGCAGTCTATCATCGCCACGTCGTGGTTGCCGAGGAACGCGCACAGCGCGGCCAGGGCAATCTTGGAAGCGTCCGTGCGCCGCGCGAACATCGACTCGCCATAGAACATGCGCCCGAGTGCCACGCCATACAGCCCGCCCGCGCGCTCGCCGCGGTACCAGCTCTCCACGCAATGCGCCAGGCCGTTACGGTGCAGCGCACCATAAGCGGCAATGATGTCTTCGGTGATCCATGTGCCATGCTGGCCTTCCCGCGGGGTCAAGGCACAAGCCTGCATCACGGCGATAAAGTCATCGTCGACGCGGATTTCCCAGTCGGGATCGCGCAGCACGCGCTTGAGGGTCTTGCGGAAGGTGGCGGAAACCCGCAGCGCCTGTGGTGCCAGCACCATGCGCGGATCGGTGCTCCACCACAGCACCGGCTGGCCTTCGGCATACCAGGGGAAGATGCCTTGCCGGTAAGCCAGCAGCAGGCGCTGGGCCGACAACTCGCGGCTGGCCGCCAGCAGGCCGGGCGCGTCCGACCCGGGGCCGAGCGCACGCTCGACCGGCGGGAACGGATCATGCGGATCCAGCCAGGTGATCATGCGGGAGTGGCGGGCAACGCGCCCGTGTTCAGGGTTCGACCGTGGCCCGGCTGGTCAGCGGGCGCATCGGCTTATCGATATCCAGGCTGTGCAGGCGGAAGGTGCCGTCGGTCAGCCGTCCCGCCGCGCGGTCAGCGAAGAAGCAGCGCAGCGAATGGATCACGGTGGGGAAGGCCAGTTCGTCCCAGGGCACGTCGGCTTCCTCGACCAGCTTCACCTCCAGGCTCTCCTCTCCCGCGGAGATATCGAGATCCTCCAGCGTGGCCAGGTAGAACATATGCACCTGATGCACATGCGGCACATTCAGGATGGAGAACAGTTCCCCGATCTTTACCCGTGCACCGGCTTCCTCGAGCGTCTCGCGCGCGGCGCCCTGCGCGGTGGTCTCGCCGATCTCCATGAAGCCGGCGGGCAGCGTCCAGAAGCCGTAGCGCGGCTCGATGGCGCGCTTGCACAGCAGGACCTTGTCCTCCCACACGGGAATGGTGCCGACTACATTGCGCGGATTGACGTAGTGGATGGTGCTGCAGTTGTCGCACACTGAACGCAGGCGCGAGTCGCCTTCTGGGATGCGCAGCACGACCGCATGGCCGCAGTTCGAGCAGAATTTCATGAGAGGCGTCCGGGAGGAATGGCGAAAGTGTATCCCCGCCGATGCAGGCTGCCGGGGGTGCGATGCTAGTTTGGGAAAGGTCCGCGAACGGGGTGGCGGCCATGTAGAGAATTCGTCGCGCAAAAAACAAAAAACGCCCGGAGGGGCGTTGATTTGTTTTGCGTCCGACAGCCGGTCGCATGGATCTGCGTGGCTTTGGTTGCGGGGGCAGGACTTGAACCTGC
>NZ_JFJV02000031.1:23642-90645 GCF_000611145.1 Cupriavidus sp. SK-3
TCGAAGAAAAAGATTGTAAGGCAATTCCTTTTGCTGCGCAACAGCTAATTGCGCAACAATGGGCAAAGGCGCAAGACCATGCCCCTGCAACGCATGCCAGCGCGATGGCGCACCGTCATTCAGTCCTTGTCCGTGCCGTCCGGGCTGCGCTGCCATGCGCTGGCCGGGAACTGAAAACTGTCTCGCTGCAGCAGGTCGTCTCGCTGCCAGATGACGCGGTCGGGACGTACCGTCAGCATCCAGGTGGTGGTCACGCGCGGGTTGGGTTCGGCGAAGGCGCGCGGCGTCAGCAGCGCTGCACAGGGGCCGTGTTCCGGGTCGCGTACCGAGGTGTAGCGGATCATGCCCAGGCCTGCCTCGCGCGCCACCCGGGCCAATGCCTGGCACGCATCGTAGCGGACGGGATCGGTCCAGTGCGCCGCATCCTCCACGAAGGGCGGGGCGTCGAGCGCGATGCCGTCGGTGCGAACGCTGACCTGAAACAACGTGTGCGGGCGCGCATCGATGCGCGGCAGCGCCGGACTGTCGAGCAGGAAGCGCCAGCGCCAGTAGCCAAGTTCGGCGCAGGCGGTGCGAATGTCGTCGGCGCCGTAGAACACGCCTGGATCCTGTTCGGCGCGAAAGCGCGAGCCCCACGGCGACGGGGGGTAGCGGAACGGCGTGAACAGCAGGTAATGGAGATGGCGCGCCTCGGCGGGCACGGCGGGCTTGCCGGCGTCGAGCACGGCTTCGAGCACGGCCTGTTCTTCCAGGCTGTCGACCAGCGGCATGGTCGAGACTACGTGCTGGGCCTCCACCGCGCGCCAGAGCGTGAGCGCAAAGGCCTTGCGCTCAGACGCGACCGCGGGTGGCATCCAGATAGTGAACGACACGTACCAGCCCCTCGGTTGTGCGGATCAGGTCGAGCGGTTTGCCGCCCAACGCCAGGTTTTCATTGGCAAGCCAGAGACGGGCCTGGTCGCTGTGTCCAAGGATGGCGTCGAGCGAGCGGAACAGGCGCACGAACAGCACGCCGAATTCCCATTCCTTGCGGTGCGCATCGAGCACATAGCCGCCGGATGCCATTCGGGAAACGGAGGCTGTGCTGATGCCCAGCACGTTGGCCACGCCTGCCTGGCTGATGCCGAGAAAGCCGGCGGCACGCATCACCGCCTTGGTGAGTGTGGTGCCGGGGTCCGGACTGCCGGCAGGAAGATGCTCGGGGACTTGCCTGGGTTGCATCGCCTCGCTCCTGTTTCTTCAGAAACATTATAGGCGGTTCGTTTCGTAAGGGAAGTATTAAACGACGCCGCATCTGTAGGATCTGTAGGGTTTGGTGGCTTCGGCGGCGGCAAGTTCTCGGCAATACGATATGTGGCTGGCCAGGTCGCACAGGCCTGATAGGTGATAGGCCTGATAGGTGATAGGCCTGATAGGCCTAATAAGTCTCGATGTGGAGCCGTCCCTCCGCTTTCATGCGCGCCTCCAGTTCGGCCCAGGGAAGTCCCGCATCCGCGCACGCATCCCCGAACGCGGCGAGCACGCCGTCTTCCATGCCTTTGAGACCGCAGATATAGATATGGCCGTGCGGGTCGTTCAACAGGCCGGCCACGCGCGCGCCGGCATCCCGGATAGCGTCCTGCACATAACGGCGTGGCTGTCCGGGGTCGCGCGAGAAGGCGAAGTGGATATCCAGGAAACTCGTCGGCAGTTTCATCAGCGGGCCGAAGTAGGGCAGTTCCCGCGCATTGCGCGCGCCGAAAAACAGCATGCGCTGCCCGGCGAAATGGTCAAGGTTGCGCCGCATGCGTTCGGTCATCGCGCGCATCGGTGCCGAGCCTGTGCCGGTGCAGATCATCATCACGCTGGCTTCGCGGTGGTTCGGCATCAGGAAGGTGCTGCCGAACGGGCCGACCACGCGCACCTCGTCGCCACGCGCGAGGTCGCACAGGAAGTTGGATGCCACGCCGCGAACCGGCCGCCCCTCGTGGTCCTGCTCGACCCGCTTTACCGTCAGCGCGATGTTGTTGTAGCCCGGCCGCTCACCATCGCGCGGGCTGGCGATCGAGTACATGCGGATATAGTGCGGCTTGCCCGCCGCGTCGGTGCCGGGCGGCACGATGCCGATGGCCTGGCCTTCCAGCACCGGGAAGAAGTGCTGCCCGAAATCCAGCACGATGTGGTGGACGTCGCTCGATGCGTCGTCGGCGGTCAGGCGGTAGTTGCCGGCGACAGTGGCCGTGGCGGGAGCACGCACGCCGTGCAGGTTGACGTAGGGATGCGCGGCCGACCAAGGCGCCTTGGGCGAGGTATGCCCGCTGGTTTCCACCTGTTGCGCCAGCGGTTCCGGCGCGCTTTCCGGCGCGGCCGGATCGGGCTGGCTCTCTGCCTCGCCGGTTGCCGGCAGCGGCGTGTCGCCAGGCAGTTCATCCCAGAGCAACTGCGCCTCGATCGGATAGGCCTCGCTTTTCAGCATGGTGCGCCAGTTGTCGATGGCACCGGTAGGGCACGGCGACAGGCAGGCGCCGCAACCATTGCATACGTCGGCCTTGACCACATAGTTGCGGTCGTCGTGGGTAATCGCGTCGATCGGGCAGGTGTCTTCGCAGGTGTTGCAGCGGATGCAGATTTCGGGGTCGATCAGGTGCTGCCTGATGATCTCGGGGGCGCCCATCTCTTGTCTCCTTGGCGTGCGGCGGGTCTGTTGCCGCCGCTGCGCCGAACGTTGCCGGTGGGTCAGTCGTTGCGTCAGTTGAAGCGCACGTACTCAAAGTCCATGGGCTGGCGGTTGACGCCGACCATCGGCGGCGCGATCCAGTTGGCGTACTTGCCGGGTTCGGTCACGCGGCCCATCAGCGAGGCAACAAAGGCGCGGTCTTCTTCCGTTGCCAGCCATTCGCGTTCACTCGCCTGCCACTGGCCTTCGGTGAGCAATTCGCCGGCGGGCGAGACATGCACGTTGGCAAGGCTGCCGATCTTCCGGTTGAACGCCTTGTGCGGCACCGTCATGCGGAAGTCGATGCCGTGCTTTTCAATCACCTTGTTCCAGCGCGCCACGCCGCCGATGGAATCCTTGATGTAGTCGTCGCGCAGCACCTCGTTGAGCGCGTTGAGCATGGGTACCTCGCGCTCGCCCAGGCGGCCGTCCTGGATATCGAGGATGCGGTACACGTCGCCCTTGAGCACGTGGTCGTCGTTGCGCTTGCCCTCCTCGAATCGGCCCTTGAGCCCGGCGCTGTAGAAGGTGGCGGCGTTGGACGACTGGTCTGCGCCGAACAGGTCGATCGTCACGCTGTAATGGAAGTTGAGATAGCGCTGGATGGTTTCGAGGTCGATCACGCCCGCCGCGCGGACGTCGGCCGGGTCCCGGATATCGCGTTCGCGCATTACTTCGCAGGTGCGCTGGATCACGCGTGAGACGCCGGATTCGCCCACGAACATATGGTGGGCTTCCTCGGTCAGCATGAAGCGCGTGGTGCGCGCCAGCGGATCGAAACTGGATTCGGCCAGCGCGCAAAGCTGGAACTTGCCGTCGCGGTCGGTGAAGTAAGTGAACATGAAGAAGGCCAGCCAGTCGGGCGTGCGCTCATTGAAGGCGCCGAGGATACGGGGGTTGTCATCGTCGCCGGAACGGCGCCCGAGCAGCGCTTCGGCTTCTTCCCGCCCGTCGCGGCCGAAGTGGCGGTGCAACAGGTAGACCATGGCCCACAGGTGGCGGCCTTCCTCCACATTGACCTGGAACAGGTTGCGCAAATCGTACAGGGACGGGCAGGTCATGCCGAGATGGCGCTGCTGCTCGACCGAGGCCGGCTCGGTGTCGCCCTGGGTGACGATGATGCGGCGCAGGTTGGCGCGATGTTCTCCCGGTACCTCCTGCCAGGCAGCCTCGCCCTTGTGCTCGCCAAAATGGATGCGGCGCGCAGGATCGGCGGGCTGGAGGAAGATGCCCCAGCGGTAGTCCGGCATCTTGACGTGCTCGAAGTGCGCCCAGCCGGAGGGGTCGACCGAGACCGCGGTGCGCAGGTAGACATCGTGCTGGTGCGAGCCCTCCGGCCCCATGTCGCGCCACCAGTCGAGGAAGGCGGGTTGCCAGTGCTCCAGCGCGCGCTGGAGCGCGCGGTCATCCGACAGGTTGACGTTGTTGGGGATTTTCTGGCTGTAGTCGATGCTCACG
Organism: Cupriavidus sp. SK-3; assembly: GCF_000611145.1. Classification (NCBI taxonomy): domain Bacteria; kingdom Pseudomonadati; phylum Pseudomonadota; class Betaproteobacteria; order Burkholderiales; family Burkholderiaceae; genus Cupriavidus; species Cupriavidus sp. SK-3. The sequence continues at coordinate 27,796 of NZ_JFJV02000031.1, forward strand.
GGATGTCTCCTGGTTTTCTTTTTGTCTTCTTTTATCTTCTTTTGTCTTGTCGCGTGTTGCCTTACGAGTGCCGGTTCAGACGCGGTCCCAGTCGAAGCGGGCCTTGTTGCCGGAGCCGAAGACTTTGAGCGCGCCGTGTTCGCCAATGGCATTGGGCCGGTTGAAGATCCAGTTTTGCCAGGCGGTGAGGCGGCCGAAGATGCGGGTCTCCATGGTTTCCGCCGGCCCGAAGCGCAGGTTCGCTTCGAGCCCGGTCAGCGCGTCCGGCGACAGGCTTGCGCGCTCTTCGATGGCGATGCGGATCTCGTCTTCCCAGTCGATGTCGTCGGGTGTGGCGGTGACCAGCGCCAGCGAGGCGGCGCTGATGGCATCTAGCGGCGCGCCGGCATGGTCCTGCACGGCCTGGATCGCGGCCTCATCCTGGTAGAAGCGCGCGGCCAGCCGCGTCAGCCCGTTGACCATCGGGTAGCGGCCGAAGTTGGCAGCGCAGGCGAACACGCGCGGCGCGTCGTCCGGCGCGTCGGGCAGGTGCAGCATATAACTGCGGTCGGCGGCCAGCGCCAGTTCCAGCAAGGTGCCGGCAAAGCACGAGTCCGGTTCGATCAGCGCGAACAGCGTGCGGGAGGAAACTTCCAGGCGCGCCAGCGTGCGCCGCAGCATGCCGATGGTCTCGCGCACGAACCAGTGGCCGGCATGCGCTTCCAGCAGGGCATCGGTGGCCAGGACCTGATGCGGGTCGCCTTCGGTCTTGAGAATCCAGATGCCGATATCGAGATGATTGGCGCGCAGCGTGAGGATGGCGTCGTCGAGCTCGCGCGCCATCTTCAGCGGCCACCAGTCGGCGCCAGCGGCAAGGATCTGGGCGAGCGCCTGCGGCTGCTGTTTGCGGGGGCCGAATACCGTCAGCGTTGCCTTGCGCGCAGCCGGGTCCAGGTGTACCTGGACGGTGTCATAGCGGTAGCCGTGCGCATCGTGGCTGCGCGACAGCGGCGTGAGCCGTACGCCCGGCTGGTCCGCGGGGCGGTCGCTGTCGGCGGCAAGCGCAAGCGCGCGCTGCTGTACGTGTTCGGCGAAGCGCGCCGGTTTCACCACGGCATCGACCAGCTTCCACTCCAGTGCCCTCTGTCCGCGCACGCCCTCGGTGGTGGTGCAGAAGATGTCGGCATGGTCGCGCCGCACGCGGCGCTTGTCGGTGACGCGCGTCAGGCCGCCGGTGCCCGGCAGCACGCCGAGCAGCGGCACTTCGGGCAGGCTGACGGCCGATGAGCGGTCATCGACCAGCACGATTTCATCGCAGGCCAGGGCAAGCTCATAGCCGCCGCCGGCGGTGGTGCCGTTGCAGGCCGCGATGAATTTCAGGCCTGAGTAGCGGCTGGCGTCCTCGATGCCGTTGCGGGTTTCGTTGGTGAACTTGCAGAAGTTCACCTTCCAGGCATGGGACGACTTGCCGAGCATGAAGATGTTGGCGCCAGAGCAGAAGATGCGTTCCTTGGCGCTGGTGAGCACCACGGTACGCACCTCGGGATGCTCGAAGCGGATGCGCTGCAGGGCATCGTGCAGTTCGATATCCACGCCGAGGTCGTAGGAGTTCAGCTTGAGCGCATAGCCGGGCCGCAGGCCGCCGTCCTCGTCGACATCCATGGACAGCGTGGCGACCGGGCCGTCGAACGCCAGTTTCCAGTGGCGATACGTCGCGGGGTCGCGTTCGAAAGTGATGGGGGGATGCGCGGTGGTGGCAGGGACGGCCGGGGCGGACATTGTTGTCTCCTTTATGCACTATATTGTCGATCATCCTCTGTGATGAAATATAGTGCACAAATCCGGGCGGCGCAATCCTTGTGCGATAACTTTCAGGCCGGGCTGGCACGCCGGGCAGCAGCCAGCGCCGCCGCTCAGGTGCCCAGCGCGCGGAGCTGGGCGCGCAGCGCCTGCAGGGAGGTGTTGGGATCCTGGCCGCTGGTGTCGATCGTCGCATCGGCACGCGAGTAGAGCGGGGTGCGCGCCTGCAGGATGCGGCGCAAATCGTCCATGGCCTCCCGGTTGCCTTCCATCGGGCGCATGTCACCTTGCGCCACCACGCGCGCCATATGCTCCTCGGGCGAAGTCTTTACCCAGACCGTGTAGCAGCGCGCCAGCAGCAGGTTGAAGGTGGAGGGCTCCGAGACCAGGCTGCCTGGCGTGGCAAGCACCATGCGATCGTGCTCGCGCAGCACGCGTTCGAGTGCGCGCATCTCGTAGCGGCGGTAGGCCGCCTGTCCGTACAGCGAGTGAATCTCTGCCAGGCTGGCGCCGGCTTCCTGCTCGATGACGCCGTTCAGTTCCACGAAGGGGACTTCCATTGCCGCCGCCAGCGCCCGCCCGAGGGTGGATTTGCCCGCGCCGCGCAGCCCGATCAAGGTGATGCGGCGATGACGCATGTCATGGGACGCGGACGGCGCCAGCGCGTGATGGCAGGCTTCGCGCACGCGCGCCAGGTCACCTGCGGGCAGTTGCGCCAGCCATTGCACCAGTTGCGAGAATTCGGAGGCCGGCTGGTCGCCAGGGGCATGCTGCGTTTCCATCTCCGCGAGCACCACCGGCAGGGGCACGTCGAGCGCGCGCGCGACCTGCCGCAGCAGCAGCACGGAAGCATTGCCGGTACCGGTTTCCAGGTTGGCGAGATAGCGCTCGGAAACCTCCGCGCCGCGAGCCAGGTCCTTGCGCGACATGCCGCGCGCAGCGCGCAGCGAACGAATGCGCTCCCCGAGTTGTGTCAGGTAGGGGTTGCGCTCGCCAGCGGGGCGGGAGTCGGAGGAGTCTGGGGCCAGCAGGGGATCTGGATCGCGGCGCATGGACGGCTTTTACGTGTCAATGAGATCCGGGAGGCATCCGGATCGGGGTTGCGATTATAAGGGACAGTACGCTTGTGTCATATAGTGCATTACTCTGCTTGCATAATAGTTGATATGCAATAAAATGCATCAACAAAAGAAAGTACAGAAGACACACAAATACCTGACTCCGTTTCCCCATGACCGAGCGTGACCGGGGGGCGGCATCGAGGAGTGGAGACATGACGCCCCCTGTTGCATCCCCGTCCCCGGTGGCCGGTGCGGGTTTGCCGCCGGCTGCCGTCGCAGTGCTGCCGGCCCGGTACAACGCGGCCGCGGACCTGCTGACGCGCAACCTCACCGCCGCCCGCGCCGGCAAGATCGCCTATGTGGACGATGCCGGCACGCTCACCTTTGCCGCGCTCGACCAGCGCAGCCGGTGTTTTGCCGCCGCGCTGCTGGCGTCCGGTGTGCGGCCGGAGGAGCGCTTGCTGTTGTGCGCCCTCGACACCACCGATTTCCCCACGGTCTTCCTCGGGTGCCTGCTGGCTGGCGTGGTACCCGTGGCTGTGAATACCCTGCTGACGGTCGACGACTACGCTTATATGCTGGAGCACAGCGGCGCGCGCGCGGTAGTGGTGTCGGCGCCGCTGGCAGCCACGATGCGCGAGGCCATCGGCAAGGCCGGCACGGATCCCGCGCTGATGCTGGCCGGCCCCGATGACGCATCCGCCGGCCCGGCGCCAAGCGTGGCCGGGATGGCAGGGCAGGGCGCGCCGCTGGAAGGCGCTGCCGCAACGCGACCGGACGACATTGCGTTCTGGCTCTATTCGTCCGGCTCCACGGGGCGGCCGAAGGGCACCGTGCATACGCACGGCAACCTGTTTCATACCGCCGATCTCTATGCGCGCCAGGTGCTCGGCCTGCGTGAAGACGATGTGGTCTTTTCCGCCGCGAAGCTGTTCTTTGCTTATGGCCTGGGCAACGCGCTGACGTTCCCGCTCGCTGTTGGCGCCACCACGGTGCTGATGGCCGAGCGCCCCACGCCGCAGGCTGTTTTCCGGCGCCTGCGCGAGCACCGGCCCACGGTTTTCTGCGGCGTGCCGACGCTTTACGCAGGCATGCTGGCCGCAAGCGACCTGCCCGCGCGGGCGGACGTCGCACTGCGGGTTTGCACCTCGGCGGGAGAAGCGCTGCCAAAGGATATGGGCGATCGTTTCCAGGCGCATTTTGGCTGCGACATCCTTGATGGGATCGGCTCCACGGAGATGCTGCACATCTTTCTCTCGAACCGTCCCGGCGACGTGCGCTACGGCACCACCGGCAAGCCGGTGCCCGGCTATGCGCTGAAGCTGCTCGACGAAGCGGGTCACCCGTGCGCGCCGGGCGAGATCGGCGACCTCTTTATCAAGGGGCCGAGCGCCGCGCTGATGTACTGGGGAAACCGCGACAAGAGCCGCGACACCTTCGTTGGCGAATGGACCCGCAGTGGCGATAAATACCTGCAGGATGCGGACGGCTATTTCATCTACGCCGGGCGCAGCGACGACATGCTCAAGGTAGGCGGCATCTATGTCTCGCCATTCGAGGTGGAGGCGGTGCTGGCGCAGCACCCGGCCGTGCTGGAGGCCGCGGTGATCGGCGTGACCGATGCCGACGGGCTGGTCAAGCCCAAGGGCTTCGTGGTGATGCGCCCCGGCCGCTCGTGGCATGAGGACATGGCGGCGGAGTTGCAGGTCTTTGTCAAGTCGCGGCTGGCGCCCTACAAATATCCGCGCCAGATCGAATGCGTGGCCGAGTTGCCGAAGACGGCCACCGGCAAGATCCAGCGTTTCCGCCTGCGCCAGCGCGAGGAAGCTGCGCCGGCCGGGGGCTGACAATCAAAGTCAAGGCAAGAAACGAAGATATAAGCAAAGGCAAAAGCATGCAAAGCGAGTTGGTGGAAATTCCTTTCGACGGCCGCCGTATCCAGGTGGAAGTGCAGTGGCTGCGCCCGCACCGGCAGGAGCGCCCGCTGGTGGTCTTCCTGCATGAAGGGCTGGGTTCAATCAGCATGTGGCGCGACTTTCCGGCCGCCCTGTGCGAGGCCGGCGATTTTCGCGGGCTGGTGCTGTCGCGCTATGGCTATGGCCGCTCCACGCCGCGTCCCGCGGAGGAAAAGTGGGGCGTTGACTTCATGCACCGGCAAGCGAGCGAGGCCTTGCCGGCGCTGTTCGATGCACTTCAGATCGGGCCCGGCCGCAGCCGCGGCGTGCCCTGGCTGTTCGGCCACAGCGACGGCGGCTCGATCGCCCTGATCTACGCCGCCAGCTTCCCGCAGGCAGTCGACGGGATCACCGTGCTGGCGCCTCACATCATGGTCGAGGACGTGTCGGTGAACAGCATCCGGGCCACCCGCGAAACCTATCTGCAGACCGATCTGCGCAGCAAGCTGGCACGCCATCATGCCGACGTGGATTCGGCCTTCTGGGGCTGGAACGACATCTGGCTCGATCCCGCCTTCCGCGCCTTCGATCTGCGGCCCTTGCTGCCGCAATTGCGTTGCCCTGTGCTCGCCGTGCAAGGCGAAGACGACGAATACGGCACCATGGCACAGATTGAGGGTATCCATCGATATGCGCCACAAACCGTCCTGCTTAAACTCCCGCGATGCGGCCACTCGCCGCACCGCGACCAGCCAGGGCCGTTGACGGATGCGGCGGTCCGGTTTATAACGGCGCATACTTCATACCTAAAATAATTTCGCGCCCCCTGCACGTTGGCCTGCATTTCCAGCGATTCCGGCAGTTCGCGAAGTCCGCGATTGCCGCGAGTAGCCCGGAAGCCCGCAGGCCGGCGATGCCGGCTCAGGCGACGGAAGTCGGCTTGACCACCAGGAGACATCCATGCATCGCTTCACATCGCGCGGGCTGGCGCCCGCATGCCTTGCCATTGCTGCATCCTTCGCCTTCGCCGCGGGCGCCAGCGCCCAAGGCACTGGCAAAATCAAGGTTGGCTTCATGCTGCCCTACACGGGTACTTACGCCTCCCTCGGCAATGCCATCGAGAATGGCTTCAAGATGTACGTGCAGGAGCAGGGCGGCAAGCTGGGCGGGCGTGAGATCGAGTACTTCAAGGTGGATGACGAGTCCGATCCCGCCAAGGCGCCGGAGAACGCTACCAAGCTGATCAAGCGCGACCAGGTCGATGTGGTGGTAGGCACGGTGCACTCCGGCGTGCAGATGGGCATCGTCAAGGTAGCCAAGGAAAACAACACGCTGCTGATCATTCCCAATGCGGGCGTGGACGAAGCCACAGGTCCGCTGTGCGGCCCCAATATCTTCCGTTCTTCGTTCTCGAACTGGCAGCCGGGCTATGCCATGGGCCACGTGCTGGCCGAACGCGGCATGAAGAAGGTGGTCACGCTGACCTGGAAGTACGCGGCCGGGGAGCAGTCGGTCAAGGGCTTCAAGGAGGCCTTCGAAGCCAAGGGCGGCAAGGTGGTGAAAGAGTTGAGCCTGCCGTTCCCCAACGTCGAGTTCCAGGCGCTGATCACCGAGGTGGCATCGATCAAGCCCGATGCGGTGTTCGTCTTCTTTGCCGGCGGCGGCGCCGTCAAGTTCGTCAAGGACTGGGCCGCGGCGGGCCTCAAGGACAAGATCCCGCTTTACGCCTCGGGCTTCCTCACCGACGGCACGCTGGAAGCGCAGGGCAATGCGGCGCAAGGCCTTGAAACCACGCTGCACTATGCCGATGGCCTGTCCAACGCGCGCGACAAGGGCTTCCGCCTGGAGTACGCCAAGACCTACAAGCTGCAGCCGGACGTGTACGCCGTGCAAGGCTACGACGCTGCCCAGTTGCTGGCCGCCGGCGCCAGCGCGGTGAAGGGTGATATGACCAGGAAGGGCGAGGTCATCAAGGCGATGGAGCAGACCAGGGTCGACAGTCCGCGCGGCGCCTTTACGCTGTCGAAGGCGCACAATCCGGTGCAGGATTTCTACCTGCGCAAGGTGGACGGCCGCGAGAACAAGGTCGGCGCGATTGCCGTAAAGGGGCTGGCCGATCCGGCGCGCGGCTGCCGTCTCTGAACGGTTGAACGCTGTGGCCCGGCGCCGCTCCCGCGGCACCGGGCAGAAGTCCGGCCCGCCATGCCGTGTCCCGTCCGGGCCGGTAGCGTCGGAGCCGCATACCGCAACCGAGTTGCCGCTTTGCCGCATGGATATCCATGGATATCGTTTCCTTCTTCATACAGTGCCTTAACAGCATCCAGTACGGTTTGCTGCTCTTCCTCGTGGCGAGCGGCCTGACCCTGATCTTCGGCATCATGGGCGTGATCAACCTTGCCCACGGCAGCTTCTACATGCTGGGTGCCTACCTGGCCTTCACTCTGGCGGGGCTGACCGGCAACCTGTTGATCGCTATCCCGCTGGGCATTGTGCTGGCGGTGGCATTCGGCTATGTGCTGGAGTGGGTGTTTTTCAGCTATCTCTACGAGCGCGAGCATCTGCAACAAGTGCTGATGACCTACGGCCTGATCCTGGTGTTCGAAGAGATGCGCAGCATCCTGGTGGACGACGACGTGCACGGCGTGACGGTGCCGGCGATACTCGACTGGGCGCTGCCGATCGGCAACGACATGACCTATCCGGTCTATCGCCTGTTTATCTCGGCGATCTGCCTGCTGGTGGCCGCGGCCATGTACCTGGTGATCCGCCGCACGCGGCTGGGCATGATGATCCGCGCCGGTGCCACCAACCGCGAGATGGTGCAGTCGCTGGGCATTAACGTCACGGTGCTGTACCGCTTCGTGTTCGCCCTCGGGGTGGCGCTGGCGGTGCTGGCCGGCATGATCGCAGCACCGGTGTCCTCGGTCTATCCCGGCATGGGCGGCCAGGTGCTGATCGTGTGCTTCGTGGTGGTGGTGATCGGCGGCATCGGCTCGGTCAAGGGGGCCATGGTGGCCTCGCTGCTGCTGGGCTTTGTCGACACGTTCGGCAAGGTGTTCTGGCAGGAGGCCTCCGGCGTGCTGATCTACCTGTTGATGGCACTCATCCTGCTCTGGAAACCCCAGGGCTTGTTCAAGGCGGGGTAAGGATATGCCGAGCGATATCAACGCACTGGACCGCCCGCTGCGCGCGCGTGGCGGGTCCGCGCACTTGCTGGGCGGCCTGGGATGGCTGGCGGCCTTTGCCGTGCTGGCGGTGCTGCCGCTGCTGCTGAATGCGGACGGGCAACGTTTCTATATCGAGCTGCTTAGCAAGGTCATGATCATGGCCATCTTCGCGCTGTCGCTCCAATTGCTGATCGGCTACAGCGGGCTGGTCAGCCTGGGCCACGCCGCCTATTTCGCCATGGCCGCCTATGCCACCGCGATGATGGCGCCGCAGGCCGGGCCGGGCAATGGCTGGCTCTTGCTGCTGGGCGCGCTTGGCGCGGCGGCGCTGCTGGCGCTGGTGGTGGGCGCGCTGGTGCTGCGCACGCGCGGCATCTATTTCATCATGGTCACGCTCGCCTTCGCCCAGATGGTGTACTTCGTGTTCCACGACACCAAGATCGCAGGCGGCAGCGACGGCACCTATATCTATTTCCGTCCCGAGTTCGGCTTGTTGGGGGCGCGGCCGTTCGATGTCAACGACGTCACGCATTTCTACTGGCTGGTGCTCGCCGCGCTGGCGCTGACGGTGGCCGGCCTGGCTGTGGTGCTGCGCTCGCGCTTCGGCCATGCGCTGGTGGGCATCAAGCATAACGAGCAGCGCATGCGCGCCGCCGGCTACGCCACCTACCGCTATCAGCTCGGCGCCTTCGTGGTGGCCGGCACGTTTGCTGGCCTGGCGGGCTATCTGTATGCCATCCAGTATGGCTTCGTCAATCCGGAGATCGCATCCTGGCACCAGTCCGGCAACGCTATGCTGATGGTGATCCTGGGCGGCGCCGGAAGCCTGGCCGGGGCGGTGCTGGGCGCCTTTTCCTTCGTGCTGCTCGCGGAATGGTTCAGCACGCTGACGAAGCACTGGCAACTGCTGATGGGCGGTTTCGTCATCGTGGCGGTGGCCTTGCTGCCACATGGACTGGTCAGCCTGGCGCGCGGGGTTGCGCGCCGGCGCCAAGGGGGATCCCGATGAATGCACCTGTCTTGTCGGCCCGCAAGCTGACCCGCCGCTTCGGTGGCCTCACGGCGGTGGGCGACGTGGATATCGACCTCGCCTTGCATGAGATCCACGCGGTGATCGGCACCAATGGCGCGGGCAAGTCGACGCTGATCAATATGCTGTCGGGCGAACTGCCGCCTTCGTCGGGCAGGCTGCAACTGCAGGGGCGCGACGTGACCGGCTGGTCGCAGCCGCGCCTGGCGCGCGAAGGCGTTGGCCGCAGCTACCAGCGCAACAATATCTTCCTGCCGCTGACGGTGCGCGAGAACTGCCGGCTGGCGGCCCAGTCGCGCGCGCAGCGGGCCTGGCGGCTGTGGGAAGACGCGCAGCGCTGCCGCACCAGCCGCGCGCTGGGCGACGAGGCGCTGGAGTGCGCCGGCCTGGCGGGTTGTGCCGATACCGTTGCCACGGCCTTGTCGCATGGCCAGAAGCGCCAGCTTGAGGTCGCCATGTGCCTGGCCACCCAACCTACCGTGCTGCTGCTGGATGAGCCGCTGGCGGGCATGGGCGCGGAGGAGTCGGCGCGCATGCTGGCCCTGTTGCGCTCGCTGCGCGATGGCCATGCGGTATTGCTGGTCGAGCACGACATGGAGGCGGTTTTCTCGGTCGCCGACCGTATCACCGTGATGGTTAACGGCGCCGTGATCGCCTCGGGCGAACCGGACGCGATCCGCGTCAACCGCGAAGTCCAGCAGGCTTATCTTGGCGAAGAGGGCGAAGAGGGCGAGGAGGGGGTGGCGACCCCCGTGCACGCGGCGCCACGCAGGGAGCAAGCGGCATGAGCGCGATGATTCAAGCGAGCGGCGTGCACGCCTGGTATGGCAGCAGCCATGTCCTGCGCGGGGTCGATTTCAGCGTTGGCGCGGGCGAGACCGTGGGATTGCTCGGGCGCAACGGCATGGGCAAGAGCACGTTGCTGCGCACCTTGCTGGGCCATGTGCGGCAGCGCGAGGGAACCATTCTTGCCGCCGGGCGCGACGTTTCGCGCGCGCAGCCCTATGAGGTGGCGCGCCTGGGAGTGGCCTACGTGCCCGAAGGGCGTGGGATTTTCCCCAACCTCTCCGTGCGCGAGAACCTGGTGATGGCGGCGCGCAAGGGTCCGTCAGGACGGCTGGACTGGGACGAGGCAAGGGTGCTGGATCTCTTTCCGCGTCTCAAGGAGCGCCTTGGCCATGGCGGGCAACAGCTTTCCGGCGGCGAGCAGCAGATGCTGTCGATCGGGCGCGCCCTGATGACGAATCCCGACTGCCTGATCCTGGACGAGGCGACCGAAGGCCTGGCGCCGCGTATCGTCGCCGAGATCTGGCAGGTCATCGCTACCGTGCGTGCCACCGGCATTGCCTCCGTGGTGGTGGACCGCAACTACCGCACCGTACTGGCTAATGCCGACCGCGTGGTGGTGCTGGAGAAGGGCGCGGTTGTCATGAACGGTCCCGCCGCGGAACTGGCGGTGCAACCGGGCCTGCTGGATCGCTATTTGGGTGTCTAATTGTGCCTAAATAGACACAAATTGTGGTGGTGTAGCAACGGCAACACGCATGTGCGGCTTCGCCAGGTTTGTGGTTCAAGGCGCGCAAAGCGCTTGACCGGCCGGGACTTCCCTCTCATGCTTGATGCGTCATCAGCATATGGCAGGTTTCCAGGCAGGATGCTCCCCAGTGGTCGTCACCCGGCACTTCATCTAGAATGGCGCGCGTTTGTGCAATGCAATAGCGGCGCGTTGCCGTTGCGCCCGATCCGGCGCTCGCGCCGTGTGCCGAGGGCGTTGCGCGAGCCCTTCAACCAGACCTTTATCCATGACCCAGCCCGCAACCACCAGTCACTATTTTGTAGAAAGTCCCAGCAGGCGCGCGCTGGTGATCGGGGCAATCGGCGTCGTCTTCGGCGATATCGGTACCAGCCCGTTGTATGCGTTGAAGGAGTGCTTCAGTAGCGAGCATGGCATTCCCTTCAGCGACGCGGCCGTGATGGGCATCATTTCCATGCTGTTCTGGGCGATGATCATCGTGGTGTCGCTCAAGTACGTGATGTTCGTCATGCGGGCCGACAACGACGGCGAGGGCGGCATCCTGGCCCTGATGGCGCTGGCGCTGCGCACCGCCGCGCCGCGTTCGCGGATGGCGAAACTGCTGATGATGTTCGGCATCTTCGGCGCCTGCATGTTCTATGGCGACGCGGTGATCACGCCCGCGATCTCGGTGCTGTCCGCCGTCGAGGGCCTGGAAATCGCCGCGCCCGGGCTTTCTCACTTTGTCATACCGATCACGCTGGTGATCCTTGTGGCCCTTTTCATGATCCAGCGCAGCGGCACCGCCGCGGTGGGCAAGCTGTTCGGGCCGATCATGATGGTGTGGTTCGTGGCGCTCGGCGCGCTGGGCGTGTATCACATGGTGCATGCGCCCGGGATCCTGATGGCGGTGAATCCGTACTATGGGGTCATTTTCCTGATGGAGCATTCGCTGCAGGCCTTCGTGGTGCTCGGCTCTGTGTTCCTGGTGCTGACCGGCGCGGAAGCGCTCTATGCCGATATGGGCCACTTCGGCATCCGTCCGATCCGCATGGGCTGGTTCGCGGTGGTGATGCCGTGCCTGATGCTCAACTATTTCGGCCAGGGCGCCATGCTGCTGCAGAATCCCGAAGCCATCAGCAACCCGTTTTACCTGATGGTGCCGCAGCCTTTGCTGATCCCCATGGTGCTGCTGGCCACCTGCGCAACGGTGATTGCCTCGCAGGCGGTGATCTCGGGTGCCTTCTCGCTGACCAGCCAGGCCATTCAGCTTGGCTTCGTGCCGCGCATGCGCATCCGCTATACATCGGACGCGGAAATCGGCCAGATCTACCTGCCGGTCATCAACTGGCTTCTGCTGGTGCTGGTGGTGATCGTGGTGGTGGCCTTCAAGAAGTCCGACAATCTGGCGGCTGCCTACGGCATCGCGGTGACCACCACCATGGTGATCACCACTTTCCTCGCCGCCGTGGTCATGCGCAATGTGTGGAAATGGAACCCGGTGCTGGTGACGCTGATCGGCCTGACGTTCCTGCTGGTCGACCTGGCCTTCTTCTCCGCCAACCTGCTGAAGATCGCCGAGGGCGGCTGGTTCCCGCTGCTGATGGGCGGCAGCGCCTTCTTCCTGCTGATGACCTGGCACAGCGGCCGCAAGCTGCTGCGCGCGCGCAGCCTGGAGGATGGCATTCCGCTCGAACCCTTCATCGGCGGCCTGCTGGCTCACCCACCGCACCGGGTCGAAGGGACGGCCGTCTTCCTGACCGGCAATACGGAGTCGGTGCCGGTCTCGCTGCTGCACAACCTCAAGCACAACCGCGTGCTGCATGAACGCGTGGTGTTCCTGAGCTTTGTGACGCGCGACGTGCCCTACGTGGACGACGATCATCGCCTCACGTGCAAGGACCTTGGCGGCGGCGTGTTTATCCTCAAGTCAGAATACGGCTTCAAGGAAACACCGGACGTGCAGCGGGTGCTGGACCTCGCCCAGCGCAAGCTCAATATGCAGTTCGAGTTGATGGAGACGTCGTTCTTCATCGCACGCGAGTCGGTCATTCCTTCAAAGCTGCCGGGCATGTCGATGTGGCGCGAGAGCTTGTTCGCCTGGATGCATCAGAACGGCGCCAAGCCTTCGGATTTCTTCCAGATCCCGGCCAACCGGGTGGTGGAACTTGGTACCAAGGTGGAAATCTGACGGCAGGTTTGAGGGCTCGCATGCGCTGACGAGCCACCGCCGTGCAAACTGAATGTTTGATGCCCTATAGCTACAAGATCTGTCAATTCCTGGGTCTTGTAGCCATAGGGCATCTTTTTTTGGTTTGATGTCTGTTGTCCACCGGCTACGACCCGCCGGGTGGCGGTTGGCTGGTTTGTGCGCGGGACCGGCCTCCGCACGTTTCGGATGGCCTGGGTTCGGGTACATCGAACTATCGCTTGAGCCACTTACGCGCGCAAAGGGGCCCAAACGATCTCATCGCGCTGCAGTGCTAACCCTGGATGCGTCCGCGGGGCTCCGTGCGGGCGATGCGCTGCACCTTGCCTCTGCGCTGTATGCCAAGGCCACGACCATGGCGACGCTCGATGACGTGCTGGCCCGCAATGCGAAGCGAATGAAGATCAATCCGCTCGAGTTTTGAGCGCCGCCTGGCGGGGCGCTCCTTATCGCCTACCTCGCAGATTCACGTCTCCAGGGGGTAACTCCGTCACGATGCCGCACACGCAACAAAAGAAGCCCCTGTGCATGGCACAGGGGCTTTTATCCACGGGCGCCTGACGCTCAGCGCTTGAGCTTGGCGAACGCCGCCGCCATCGCGCCGGACGGCTCCGCTTCGCGGCGCTGGCCGCCGAAGCCCTTGCCCTGGCCGGGGCGCTGCCCCTGTCCCTGGCGTGGCCCGTTGCCGCGGTCCGATTGTCCCGCGCGGGCCGGGCCCTGGCCGGGCTCGTCGTCCAGGCGCATGGTCAGGCCGATACGATTGCGCTTGACGTCCACCTCCATCACCTTGACCTTGACGATCTGGCCGGCCTTGACCGCCTCGTGCGCGTCCTTGATGAACTTGGTGGAGAGGGCGGAGATGTGGACCAGGCCGTCCTGGTGCACGCCGATATCGACGAATGCGCCAAAGGCTGCGACGTTGGTGACCACGCCTTCGAGCACCATGCCGGGTTGCAGGTCCTTGATGTCCTCCACGCCGTCCTGGAACGTCGCGGTCTTGAACTCGGGACGCGGGTCGCGGCCGGGCTTCTCCAGTTCGGAGAGAATGTCGCGCACCGTAGGCAGGCCGAAGGTCTCATCGGTGAAGGTCGTCGGCGACAGGCCGCGCAGCGCGTCGCGGTTGCCCATCACGTCGGGCAGGCCTTTCTTGATATGGTCGAGGATGCGCTTGACCACAGGGTAGGCTTCCGGGTGCACCGAGGAGCGGTCCAGCGGATTGTCGCCATCGTTGACGCGCAGGAAGCCGGCGGCTTGTTCGAACGTCTTGTCGCCCAGGCGCGGCACCTTTTTCAGCGCATCGCGGTTGGCGAATGCGCCGTTGGCATCGCGATACTCGACGATATTGCGCGCGAGCACGGTGTTCAGGCCCGATACGCGCGCCAGCAGCGGGGCCGAGGCGGTATTCACGTCCACGCCCACGGCATTCACGCAATCCTCCACCACGGCGTCCAGCGCGCGCGCCAGCTCGCGCTGGTTGACGTCATGCTGGTACTGGCCCACGCCGATCGACTTCGGGTCGATCTTGACCAGCTCGGCGAGCGGATCCTGCAAACGGCGCGCGATCGAAACCGCACCGCGGATCGACACGTCCAGATCGGGGAATTCCTTGGCCGCCAGTTCCGATGCGGAGTACACCGAGGCACCGGCTTCGCTGACCACGATCTTGGTCAGCTTGGCCTCGGGCAGCTGTTTCATCAGGTCCTGCACCAGCTTGTCGGTCTCGCGGCTGGCCGTGCCGTTGCCGATCGAGACCAGCATCACATTGTGCTGCCTTGCCATGCGCGCCAGCGTGGCGAGCGAGCCGTTCCAGTCGCGGCGCGGCTCGTGCGGGTAGATGGTGGCGGTGTCGATGAGCTTGCCGGTGGTGTCGACCACGGCCACCTTGCAGCCTGTGCGGATGCCCGGGTCGATGCCCATCACCGACTTCGGACCGGCCGGCGCGGCCAGCAGCAGTTCGTGCAGGTTGCGGCCGAACACCTTGATGGCTTCGCTCTCCGCGGTTTCGCGCAGTTGCGTCAGCAGCTCGGTCTCGAGGTGCGGCTGCACCTTGACGCGCCAGCACCAGCGGCACACGTCGGCCAGCCACTTGTCGGCGGGACGGTTCTGGTTCTGGATGCCGACGTGGCGGGCAATCATGCCTTCGCACGGGTGCGGCACCATGGCGTCCTGTTCCTCGCCCAGGCCGAGCTTGACCATCAGCACGCCCGCATTGCGGCCGCGGAACAGCGCCAGCGCGCGGTGCGACGGAATGGTGCGGATGGTCTCGCTGTATTCGTAGTAGTCGCGGAATTTCTCTTCCTCCGCGCCTTCCTTGCCTTCCATCACGGACGAACTCACCATGCCGTTGTTCCACAGGTGTTCGCGCACCTTGCCGAGCAGTTCGGCGGTTTCGCCGAATTGCTCCGACAGGATGTCGCGTGCGCCGTCGAGTGCGGCCTTGACGTCGGGCACGCCGCCATCGGCGGTGGGATTGCCGTTGACGTACTTGGCGGCCTCGGCCTGCGGGTCCAGCGTGGGATCGGCCAGCAGGGCAAGGGCCAGCGGCTCGAGCCCGCACTCGCGCGCGATCTGGGCACGGGTGCGGCGCTTGGGCTTGTAGGGCAGGTACAGATCTTCCAGGGCCTGCTTGGTCTCGGCGCCTTCGACGGCTGCGCGCAGTTCGGGCGTCAGCTTGCCTTGCTCCTCGATGGAAGCGAGGATGGTGGCGCGGCGCTCTTCCATCTCACGCAGGTAAAGCAGGCGCTCTTCCAGGTTACGCAGATGCGTGTCGTCCAGGTTGCCGGTGACCTCCTTGCGGTAGCGCGCAATGAACGGCACGGTCGCGCCTTCGTCGAGCAGTTCTACGGCCGCGGCCACCTGGCGGGGTTGGACGGAGAGTTCGGCCGCGATGAGCGACACGATCTTTTGCATGACGGAAGCTGGCAGATTGGACATCAGGAAAACAGTCGGTCGAAAGCGGGGCATTTTGCCACAAGCTTGCCGCGGCGCGGCGCGGTGTTCAGGGCTGGGCACAGCCGGCGTTCCGGCGGAGGCTGGCCAGGCATCAATAAGCCGCCGTGCCCTGGGGCAAGAAGCGGGGCGGATGTTAGAATCCGGGCATGATCGTCAAGCCACATCCGGCCCCACTCGCGGCCGCGTTATCCGACTGCTCCGCCGCCCCGGCCAAGGCCCGCTCTCTGTCCGCGCAGTTGCGGCTTGCCTTGCTGTGCGCCGGCCTGGCGGTGTTGCTCATGCCAATGCGCGGCCATGCGCAGGCGGCCCCGGGCGCTGCGCAGGCCCTTGCCCAGGCAACTGAGGCGCAAGCGCCGCAGCCGCCGTCGCGGGATTTCGCCGCGGAGCGCAAGGCCATCGTCGATTCGCGTGCCTGGACCGATTATCGCTACGGCAAGGCGGAGCACGATTGTTACAACAGTTTTTTTGTTACGCACTGCATCGACAAGGCCAAGGATGTGCGCCGCGGGGAACTGCAGGTGCTGCGCAAGCGGGAACTGGAGGTTGGAGAAGCGGAGCGCGCCTTCAAGGCGGTCGAGCGCGACCAGGCACAGGCCATCAAGCGTGCCGAGTACGAAGCCAGCCAGCCTGCCCGCGAAGCCAACGAACGCGCCAGCCGCGAGAGTTTCGAGCGCAAGCAGCAGGAACAGCAACTGCGCGATGCGCAGCATCAGGCCGATGCTCCGCAGCGTGCCGCCAATGCCGAGGCTTACAACAAGAAGCAGGCTGACTTCGATGCGCGCGTCAAGGCATCGCAGGAGCAGGGCGCGCAGCAGGCCAGGCAGCGCCAGGAAAATGTAAAGGCGTTCGAGGCGAAGCAGCGCGAAGCCGAACAACGGCAAAAAGACGTCGACGAGCGCCGCGCCAAGGCCAAGGAACAGCAGGGGCAGGCCACGACGCCGCGTCCCTTCGGTTTCTGAGCGGTGCGAGCCGCGCCCACAGCCGGGGGCAATACCGGCGACAATGGCCGGTGCAAGACGACGCGACGCGCCACGCGGTGCCAGCGTCGGAAGCCATACCGGCCCCCCCGCGGCCCCGGCGCAGAAAGCCATCCCGGCCCGCCGGCGCCAGCGCCGGCTTTGATCGGGGGAGCCCATGGACCGCAACCTGAATACCTTATCGCGGCAGATCATGGAGTTGCAGATCGAACACCGCGATCTCGATTACCTGATTGACCGCATGGCGGCTGACGCCACGCACGACGAGCTGCAGCTGCGGCGCCTGAAAAAGCGCCGCCTCAAGCTCAAGGATGCGATTACCTTGCTCCAGCTTCAGCTCGAGCCGGACGTGCCCGCCTGATTCCCCTTGTCCACGGGCCGTCGCTGAAGCGGTCCGCCATAAAGCCTCGCCTTGCCCGCCTCCGAAGAAGACCTTTCCGCCACGCCCGCGGTCCCCGTAACGACCACTGTGTCCGCTGCGGCCGACACGCCTGATACGCCTGATACGCCCGCAATGCCGGCCGCCAGCGGTGCCGGGCCGTCCGGCGCCGCGGTATCGCATGCCGCCGAACTGGCTACCATCTTCGCCCCGACCGGGACCCTGGCGCAGGGCATCGAAGGCTACCGCCCGCGTGAGGCGCAAGAGCGCATGGCCGAGGCCGTGGCCAGCGCGATCGAGCGCGCCGACACGGTCATCGTCGAGGCCGGTACCGGTACTGGCAAGACCTTTGCCTATCTGGTCCCCGCCATGTTGTGGGGCGGCAAGGTCATCCTCTCCACCGGTACCAAGAACCTGCAGGACCAGCTCTTCCTGCGCGATATCCCCACGGTGCGGCGCGCGCTCAATGTGCCGGTGTCGGTCGCGCTGCTCAAGGGGCGGGCCAACTATCTCTGCCACTACCATCTGGAACGCGCCGAAATCCAGGGCCGACTGGCCTCGCGGCAGGACGCCGCATGGCTGCGCGAGATCGGCCGGTTTGCCAAGGTGACGTCCACGGGCGACAAGGCCGAGCTTGCCTCGGTGCCGGAAAACGCGCCGGTATGGCAACTGGTCACTTCGACCCGCGACAACTGTCTCGGCACGGAATGCCCGAACTACAAAGAGTGCTTTGTCATGCGCGCGCGCAAGGAGGCGCAGCAAGCCGACCTGGTGGTGGTCAACCATCACTTGTTCTTTGCCGACGTCGTACTGCGCGACACGGGCATGGCGGAACTGCTGCCGGCGGCCAATACAGTAATCTTCGACGAGGCGCACCAGCTGCCGGAGACGGCCACGCTGTTCTTCGGCGACAGCCTGTCGACCAGCCAGTTGCTGGAGCTCGCGCGGGATACCGTGGCCGAAGGCCTCTCGCACGCGCGGGACGCCGCCGACTGGGTGCGCATCGCGGCGCCTCTGGAGCGCGCCGCGCGGGACTTGCGGCTGGCCTTTACCAAGGACAATGCGCGCCTGGCGGTGAACCAGATCGAAGCGGACCCGCGCATCAGCAAGCCCTTTTTTGAGACGCTGGGCGCACTCGAAAGTGCGCTGGGGGAGTTCGTGACCCTGCTGGAAAGCCAGGCAGAGCGCGCCGAGTCGCTGGAGCAGTGCCACCGCCGCGCGGTGGAGCTCGATCAGCGCCTGGCGGCCTGGCGCAGCGAATCCAAGGCCGCGCCGCAGCCCGCCGCGACCGGCGAGGCGCAAGATGGCGCGGCGGCGGCCCCCGCAGCCGCATTCGGGCCGGACACGGTGCGCTGGGTGGAGGTGTTCTCCCAGACGGTGCAGTTGCATCGCACCCCGTTGTCGATCGCGCCGATCTTCACGCGTCAGCGCGAAGGGCACCCGCGAGCCTGGGTATTTACCTCGGCCACGCTCTCGGTGAAGGGCAATTTCAGCCACTACGCTGCCCAGCTCGGGCTGGACAAGGACAGGTCGCTGACCTTGCCAAGCCCGTTCGACTACGCCGAGCAGGGCCTGCTCTACGTGCCGCGAGACCTGCCGGCGCCGCAGTCGCCCCAGTTCACGGAAGCGGTGGTGCAAACCGCGCTGCCGCTGATCGAGGCGGCGGGCGGGCGCGCCTTTCTGCTCTGCACCACGCTGCGGGCGGTGCAGCGTGCCTCCGATATGCTTTACGAGGCCTTCGCGGAGCGCGGCCTGGCACTACCCCTGCTGGTCCAGGGCCAGGCCAGCCGCACAGAACTGCTCGACCGTTTCCGTGAGCTTGGCAATGCGGTGCTGGTCGGCAGCCAGAGTTTCTGGGAGGGCGTCGACGTGCGTGGCGAGGCGCTGTCACTGGTGATCATCGATAAGCTGCCGTTTGCGCCACCCGACGATCCCGTGCTGGCCGCACGCATGGAAGTGCTGCAGAAAAAGGGCCTGAGCCCGTTCGCCGTGCACCAGTTGCCGCATGCGGTGATCACGCTCAAGCAGGGCGCGGGGCGCCTGATCCGCTCCGAAACAGACCGTGGGGTGCTGGTGATCTGCGATACCAGACTGGTGGAGAAGCCCTACGGCCGCCAGATCTGGCAGAGCCTGCCGCCCTTCAAGCGGACGCGCGAGGCCGAGACCGTGATCCGCTTCCTGGAATCGATCCGCGACGGCGGGGAGGCGCCAGCGGCGGACCAAGGGGGCGAAGCGCGGCCCGAGTGAGCAGGCAGCAAAAAGCCCGGTCTCGACCGGGCTTTTTGTTGCCGGGGCTTGCGCCTCCGGCATATTCAATTGCATGCCTGCTGTTCAGAACACTTCCCACCAGGACTTGTCCTTGCGGCGTTCTCCATACTTGATGTAATCGCTGTTGGGGAAGTTCTTTTCCATCACGCGGGCGGTATCGTCGCGCAGATCCTTCATGCCCAGCGAGTCGTAGGAACGGATCATGATGTACAGCGCTTCTTCGTTGGCCGGGGCGCCATCATATTCCTTGAGCGCCTGCTGGGCGCGGTTGGCGGCGGCCAGGTAGGCGCCACGCTTGTAGTAGTAGCGTGCCGCATGGACCTCGTGCTGGGCCAGCGCGTTCACGATGTACTGCATGCGCGCGGCGGAGTCCGGCGTGTACTTGCTGTCGGGGAAGCGCGTGACGAGGGTGTTGAATGCGTCATACGCGGCGCGCGCGGCCTTGGGGTCGCGCTCGCTCAGGTCCTGGCCGGAAAAGCGGCCGAGCCAGCCCAAATTATCATTGAAGTTGATCAGGCCCTTCAGGTAATAGGCATAATCCACGTTCGGGTGATTCGGATGCAACTGGATGAAGCGGTCAACCGAGGCCAGGGCCGCGGCGGTTTCGCCATCCTTGTAGCTGGCATAGGCGGAATCGATCTGTGCCTGCTGCGCGAAACGGCCGAAGGGGTAGCGTCCTTCCAGCTTGTCGTACAGCTTGACTGCACGGGTGAAGTCGCCGGAATCGAGTGCGTCCTTGGCTTCCGAATATAATTTGTTAGCCGACCAGCCGGCAGTTTCGTCTGGTTGATCCGACAGCAGGCCGCACGCCGATAGCATGACGCAGCCGCCTGCGAGCAGAATCGCTCCAATTCTTGCGCGCCAGTTGGCGCGCTTCATGCTCATCGATTGCATGGGCAACATATCCCGGATGAAAAATAGCGTCAAGCATTATAGCCCAAGCCCCTTGCCGGCAACCGCCGCCAAGGGCATCGCGCAGCAAGCTGCCGATTCAGCCGACACTTTGAACGAAGTGGAGGACCTGGAAGACCTGACCGATGTGGCCGCGCTAGGCGGCCTGGAGGCTGGTGCGCAGGCATCGCCGATCGAGTTGGAAATGCAGCAAGTGGAGTTTGAAGTCGACGGTGCGTCACATGGCGAGCGCCTCGATAAATTGCTGGCCCGCCATCTCAGCGGATTTTCGCGCAGCCGCCTGCAGCAATGGATCGAGAGCGGCGCGGTGCTGGTCGACGGCGAGGTACGCCGCTCGAAGGCTTCGGTGCAGATGGGCGAGCGCGTCGTGGTGCGGCCGCAGGCCCCGGCCGAATCGCGCGCCTTCGTGCCGGAGGACGTGCCGCTAGAGGTGGTGTACGAGGACGCGGCAATGCTGGTCATCGACAAGCCCGCCGGGCTGGTGGTGCATCCCGCTGCCGGCAACTGGGGCGGCACGGTGCTCAACGGCCTGCTGCACCGCTATCCCGAGGCCGTGGGCCTGCCGCGCGCCGGCATCGTCCACCGGCTCGACAAGGAAACCTCCGGGCTGATGGTGGTGGCGCGCACACTTACCGCCCAGACCGACCTCGTGCGCCAGTTGCAGGCGCGAACCGTCAAACGTACCTATCTGGCGCTGGTGTGGGGCGAGACGCCCGAATCAGGCACCATCGATGCGCCGATCGGCCGCGATCCACGCGAGCGGATCCGCATGGCGATCGTGCTCACCAACAGCGGCAAGCCTTCGCGCACCCATTTCCGCACGCTGGGCACGGTGCCGCTCGGGCGGGGCCATGTCTCGATGGTGATGTGCCAGCTCGAAACCGGCCGCACGCACCAGATCCGCGTGCATTTCGAATCGATCGGCCATCCCCTGGTCGGCGATCCGGTCTACCATCGCGCCGCCACCCAGCGCGGCCAGCGCCCGGCCATCAAGGCGCCGCTGCCGGTGCCGCTGGGGCGCCAGGCGCTGCACGCCTTCCGGTTGGGGCTGGTGCATCCGACGACCGGCAAGTCCATGTCGTGGGAGGCGCCGCCGCCCGACGACCTGCAGGCATTGATCGAAGCGCTCGATTTCGATCGCGCCGATGATGAGGACGAGGATGACGGCTGGGTGGAGGGCGAGGACGGCGCATGGGAGTACGGCGATGACGACTGAGGCGCCGTGGCTGGTTCCTGACTGGCCGGCCCCGGCGCGGGTGCGCGCGTTGTCCACCACCCGTCAGGGCGGCTTGAGCCAGGCCCCTTACGGCCTGGCGGACGGCAGCCCGGGCGGGCTTAACCTCGGCACCCACGTGGGCGACGATCCCTCGGCGGTCGCCGGCAACCGGGCGCGCCTGGCCGCGCGGCTGCCGGCCGCGCCAGGCTGGCTGGAGCAGGTGCATGGCTGCGCGATCGCCACCGAGGACCAGTTCGCGGCCGATGGCGTGGTTCCGCAGGCGGACGCCAGCATTGCCACGACCCCTGCACGGGTCTGCGCCGTAATGACCGCGGATTGCCTGCCGGTGCTGCTCTGCGATCGTGCTGGCACGGTGGTGGGCGCGGCGCACGCTGGCTGGCGCGGGTTGTGCGGCGGGGTGATCGAATCCACGGTGGCACGCATGGGCGAGCGCGCAGGCGCGCAGGCCGAGTGGCTGGCCTGGCTTGGTCCTGCGATCGGCCCGCAAGCCTTCGAGGTCGGCGCCGAAGTCCGGCAGGCCTTTCTTGCCCAGGCGCTGCCCGAAGAAGCGGGGCCGGTGGATAGCGCATTCCGCGTCGGCGCGGACGGCAAGTATTTCGCGGATATCTATGCGCTTGCCCGCATCCGCCTCGCGCGCGCGGGCTGTACCGCGGTGTATGGCGGCGACGCCTGCACCGTCAGCGATGCGCAGCGCTTCTACTCTTACCGGCGCGATGGCGTCACTGGCCGCATGGCCAGCCTGGTCTGGTTGGCCGCCTGAATTCCCCCGCCGTCAGTCCCGGGCGGGCGGCAGGGCTGGTCCCGCGCCCGTCGCCTGGGCGGGTTGGGTCGCCTCGGGCTCCCCGGCGGCCGCGGGGGCCGGCTCGCTCTTGGCCTGCTTTGCTTCCTCGGCCTTGCGCCGGCGCCGGCGTCCAGGCGTGCCCATGATGTACACCAGGATCGCCACCGGGAACAGGCCATAAAAGACGAAAGTGGCCACGCCCGCGACCACGGTATGTTCGGTAATGGCCATCATCAGGACCACGTACAGCCAACCGATTGCAACGATGTACATCAGAAAGTCATCCTTCTCGTGCAAGCTTGCCCCGGGGCCGGAGTGGCTGCGCCGGGCTGCCTGCAGATTCGCGCCGGGCGCATTTTGCCATTAGCGCCGGTCCGCGCAATTTTCCGCATTGACAGGCAGAACATTGCAAGGCAACAATGGCCTCGAGTGGCTTGCGATTGTGTGTTCGCGAGCATTCGCGGGCTCCGCCGGAACCATCCGGTCCGCGGAGAGGCATGTCCGGCAAGCATACCGCATGACGTCACCAGCCGAGGGTGTCAGCGCGGGCCGGTTCCGAGGCTGGAGGTGGGGGGAGACCCGCAGTGGTGGCACGCCGCCCAGCCAGCTTTCAAATAAGTGACGGCAGAGAGACGAAACATCATGGCAACCGGCAAAGGTGCGGCAGCTTCCGCCAAGGAAGACAAGTCCCAACCGTTTTCATTTGCTTCGGGGCCATTTGATCCAGCGACATGGCTGGAATGGACCCGTCAGGCACAGGCCAACGGTATGGCGACCCAGCAGGGCTTGTCCGGCATGCCCGGCATTCCCGGTTTCGAGGCTTTGACGGGTTCCGCCATGGCGGGCGTGAAGATCGCGCCCGATCAGCTGGCCGGCATCCAGCAGCGCTACATGAAGGACTTCAGCGAGCTGTGGCGAAGCATGGCCGAAGGTGGCGCCAATCCGGCGGAGGCACTGGCCGACCGCCGCTTTGCCGGCGATGCCTGGCGCAGCAGCGCGGCCTTTCACTACGCGGCTGCCTTCTACCTGATCAACGCACGCGCCATGAATGAGCTGGCCGACGCGGTCGAGGCCGACGCCAAGACCCGCCAGCGCATCCGCTTCGCCGTCTCGCAGTGGGTCGATGCCATGTCGCCGGCCAATTTCCTCGTCACCAATCCGGAGGCGCAGAAGAAACTGATCGAGTCGGGCGGTGAGTCGCTGCGGGTTGGCGTGCTCAACATGCTGGAGGACCTTGGCCGCGGCAAGATCTCGCAGACCGACGAATCCGCCTTCGAAGTGGGCCGCAACGTGGCTGTCACCGAGGGGGCGGTCGTCTACGAGAACCCCTACTTCCAGTTGCTGCAATACAAGCCGATCACCGAAAAGGTGTTCACGCGCCCGCTGCTGCTGGTGCCGCCGTGCATCAACAAGTACTACATCCTCGACCTGCAGCCGCAGACCTCGCTGGTGAACTACATGGTGGAGCAGGGGCACACGGTCTACATGGTGTCCTGGCGCAACCCGGATGCCTCGATGGCCGAGATCAGCTGGGATGACTACATCGAGCATGCCGCCATCCGCGCCATCGAAGTCACGCGCGAGATCAGCGGCCAGGACCAGATCAACGTGCTGGGCTTCTGCGTGGGCGGCACCATCGTGTCCACCGCGCTGGCGGTGCTGGCCAAGCGCGGCGTGCGGCCCGTGGCCAGCCTGACATTGCTGACCACGCTGCTGGATTTCGCCGAGACCGGTGTGCTGGATGTGTTTGTCGATGAAGCCCACGTCAAGCTGCGCGAAGCCACCCTGGGCGGCGCCGCGGGCGCGCCATGCGCGCTGCTGCGCGGCGTGGAACTGGCCAACACGTTCTCCTTCCTGCGCCCCAACGACCTGGTCTGGAACTATGTCGTCGACAACTACCTGAAGGGCAATACTCCGGTACCGTTTGACCTGCTGTTCTGGAACGGCGACGCCACCAACCTGCCGGGGCCCTGGTACTGCTGGTACCTGCGCCATACCTACCTGCAGAACGAACTCAAGGAGCCGGGCAAGCTGACCGTGTGCAATGCCCCGGTGGACCTGGGCAGCATCGACGTGCCTACCTATATCTACGGCTCGCGTGAAGACCACATCGTGCCCTGGGCATCGGCCTACGCCTCGACCGCGCTGCTCAAGAACAAACTGCGTTTCGTGCTCGGGGCATCGGGCCATATTGCCGGTGTGATCAACCCGCCGGCCAAGAAGAAGCGCAGCCACTGGACCAACGACAAGCTTCCGGCGTTGCCAGAGGACTGGCTCAGCGGTGCCACCGAGCATGCCGGCAGCTGGTGGCCCGACTGGGCATCCTGGCTGGGCAAGCACGCCGGCGCGCGCAAGGCAGCGCCCACCGACTACGGCAACAAGGATTACCGCGCCATCGAGCCGGCACCGGGCCGCTACGTCAAGGCGAAGGCATAGGATTTGTCCGGGCCGGCACCCCATTGGGAAGCCGGCCTCTTTCACCCCTTATCCGCATTCAACTCGAGAGGACCTCCCAATGACTGACATCGTCATCGTATCCGCTGCCCGTACCGCGGTGGGCAAGTTCGGCGGCTCGCTCGCCAAGATCCCCGCACCTGAACTTGGCGCCATCGTCATCAAGGCCGCGCTCGAACGCGCCGGCATCAAGCCCGAGCAGGTCAGCGAAGTGATCATGGGCCAGGTGCTGACCGCCGGCTCCGGCCAGAACCCGGCGCGCCAGGCCGCGCTGAAGGCTGGCCTGCCCGTGATGGTGCCGGCCATGACCATCAACAAGGTCTGCGGCTCCGGCCTGAAGGCCGTGATGCTGGCGGCCAACGCCATTGCCGCGGGCGATGCGGAGATCGTGGTGGCGGGCGGCCAGGAAAACATGAGTGCCGCGCCGCACGTGCTGCCGGGCTCGCGCGACGGCTTCCGCATGGGCGATGCCAAGCTGATCGACAGCATGATCGTGGACGGCCTGTGGGACGTCTACAACCAGTACCACATGGGCGTCACCGCCGAGAACGTCGCCAAGGAATATGGCATCACGCGCGAAGCGCAGGATGCGTTCGCGGCGGCCTCGCAGAACAAGGCCGAAGCTGCCCAGAAGGCTGGCAGGTTTGACGAGGAAATCGTGCCGGTGCCGATTCCCCAGCGCAAGGGCGATCCGGTGCAGTTCGCCACCGACGAGTTCGTGCGCCACGGCGTCACGCAGGATGCGCTGGCTGGCCTGAAGCCCGCCTTCGACAAGGCCGGCACGGTGACCGCGGCCAATGCCTCGGGCCTGAACGACGGCGCTGCCGCGGTGGTGGTGATGTCGGCCGCCAAGGCCAAGGAACTCGGCCTGACTCCGCTGGCGACCATCCGCGCCTACGGCACCGCCGGTGTCGATCCCAAGGTCATGGGCATGGGCCCGGTGCCTGCCTCCCAGCGTTGCCTGTCGCGCGCCGGCTGGAGCGTGGAAGAGCTCGACCTGATGGAAATCAACGAAGCCTTCGCTGCGCAGGCCCTGGCCGTGCACAAGCAGATGGGCTGGGACACGTCCAAGGTCAATGTCAATGGCGGTGCTATCGCCATCGGGCATCCGATCGGCGCGTCGGGCTGCCGCGTG
Organism: Cupriavidus sp. SK-3; assembly: GCF_000611145.1. Classification (NCBI taxonomy): domain Bacteria; kingdom Pseudomonadati; phylum Pseudomonadota; class Betaproteobacteria; order Burkholderiales; family Burkholderiaceae; genus Cupriavidus; species Cupriavidus sp. SK-3. The sequence goes on from NZ_JFJV02000031.1 coordinate 53,545, forward strand.
CTGGTCACGCTGCTGCATGAGATGAAGCGCCGCGGTTCGCGCAAGGGCCTGGCCTCGCTGTGCATCGGCGGCGGCATGGGTGTGGCGCTGGCGGTGGAACGCGAGTGACAACCTGCATCGCTTGCCGCAACGCATAGCGCAAGCTGGTCTGAGGGGTGTGCTGGCGGGGAGAAGGCTTCTCCCCGCTGGTTTCAATAAAAACTAGCCATCAAGGAGTAGATATGACTCAGCGCATTGCATACGTAACCGGTGGCATGGGTGGCATTGGAACGGCCATCTGCCAGCGTCTGGCCAAGGACGGCTACAAAGTGGTGGCCGGTTGCGGCCCCAACTCGCCGCGCCGTGAAAAATGGCTCGAGCAGCAGAAGGCCCTGGGCTTTGATTTCATCGCGTCGGAAGGCAACGTTGCCGACTGGGATTCAACCAAGGCCGCCTTCGACAAGGTCAAGGCCGAAGTCGGTGAAGTCGACGTCCTGATCAACAACGCCGGCATCACGCGTGACGTCGTGTTCCGCAAGATGACGCGCGCCGACTGGGACGCCGTGATCGATACCAACCTGACCTCGCTGTTCAACGTGACCAAGCAGGTCATCGACGGCATGGCGGACCGTGGCTTCGGCCGCATCGTCAATATTTCGTCGGTCAACGGGCAGAAGGGCCAGTTCGGGCAAACCAACTACTCCACCGCGAAGGCAGGCCTGCACGGCTTCACCATGGCGCTGGCGCAGGAAGTGGCGACCAAGGGCGTGACCGTGAATACGGTATCGCCTGGGTATATTGCTACCGACATGGTCAAGTCGATCCGCCAGGATGTGCTGGACAAGATCGTTGGCACCATTCCGGTCAAGCGGCTTGGCGCGCCCGAGGAAATTGCCTCGATCTGCGCCTGGCTGGCATCCGATGAGTCGGGGTTCTCGACTGGCGCGGATTTCTCGCTGAACGGCGGCTTGCATATGGGGTGACGGGCGAGAGCCGCCTTTGGTGTCCGGGTGGCTTTTTGTCTTGGGAGGTCCTCTTCGGAGGGCCTTTTTGTTTTGGTGGCGGAGCTGGCAGGGCTGCCAACCGCGGCGATCAACCGAAGTCCGCGCATGTTTTCCAAATAGACCTTGAGCCTGCTTGTTCCCCGCAGCAATATTGCATTGCACTCTCCGCACCGCACCAAACCGCCTGAACCGGGTGGAAACCTACCCTCCGATTTCCCGCAATCCATTGCCCCGTGCGGGTTTTCCTTAACGGCCCCTGCTTTCAATAGTGCCTTGTTGGGCATAGAATCAGGGCAGCGGCTCGCCCGCACCAAAATAGATCATGCGTTGCAGGTCAACACGTTGTATCCCCCGCTGCCGGTTTCGATTTTGCGCACCGCACAGCATGCGGTGCAGCAGCATGCAACAGCGACGATAAAAGGATAGAGCACGATGGCTACCACCAAGAAAGGCGCAGAGCGACTGATCAAGAAGTATCCTAATCGCCGGCTCTACGATACGCAGACCAGCACCTACATCACGCTAGCCGACGTCAAGCAGCTAGTGATGGACACCGAGGACTTCAAGGTGATCGACGCCAAGTCAGGCGACGAGCTCACGCGCAGCATCCTGCTGCAGATCATCCTGGAAGAAGAAACCGGTGGCGTGCCGATGTTCTCCAGTTCCATGCTGTCGCAGATCATCCGCTACTACGGCCATGCCATGCAGGGCATGATGGGAACCTACCTGGAGAAAAACATCCAGGCCTTTATCGATATCCAGAACAAGCTGGCCGAGAACTCCAAGGGCCTGTACTCCGGCGAGCCGTTCAGCCCCGACATGTGGTCCCAGTTCATGAACATGCAGGGCCCGATGATGCAGGGCATGATGAGCAACTACATCGAGCAGAGCAAGAACCTGTTCGTGCAGATGCAGGAACAGATGCAGAGCCAGGCCAAGAACATGTTCGGCACGTTCCCGTTCAACCAGCCGGACAAGAAGTAAGCCGGCGCACGCCGCCGTGGCATGGCGGCGCGGTATCGCATGGCAGTGCGACAGCGCAACTGTGCGGTTGCACGGACCTGTCCGGGATGAGCCCAGGAGTCGGGCGTCCCCCAGCCACTGGCGTACAGTCATTAGCCCCCCGGCACCGCGTATTCCACCATCGGAATTCCATGTGGCCCGCTTTGCTCAAAGCGGGTTTCGTGCCGCTTGATCGGCTGACCTGCCTCGCCCGTTCGATCGGTTAAAATCCCCGCATCCGGGTAGCACGCAGCAGCATCACGCTGTCTACCCCTCTCAAATGTGGCGATTCATACAGCGGACTCGCCTAGCACAGCGCGAATCCCAATGCCCTCCGCAATCCAAGACACAGGCCACCCGCTTCCCGTCTGTCACCAGGAAAAGCGCTCTCCTGCAGCGCCCGCTTCCGCATGAGCCGGCTGTTCCTTGCTCCCATGGAGGGGCTTGCCGACTACGTGTTGCGCGACGTGCTGACCGCCACAGGCGCGTACGACGGGTGCGTGTCCGAGTTCGTCAGGGTGACGGGCTCCCTGCTGCCCGAGCGCGTCTACGAGAGAGACACGCCCGAGATCCTTGACGGAGGCCATACCCCCAGCGGCACGCCGATGGTGATCCAGTTGCTGGGGAGCGATCCTGAATGGCTGGCGGTGAATGCCGCCCAGGCAGCCCGCCTATCGCCGCATGGCGTGGACCTGAATTTCGGCTGCCCGGCCAAGGTCGTCAACCGGCACGGCGGCGGGGCCATGCTGCTGGCGGATCCCGAACTGCTGAACCGGATCGTTGCGTCCGTTCGCGCCGCGGTGCCTGCCGGCATCGCCGTGACCGCAAAGATGCGGCTTGGTGTGTCCGATACGGCGCTGGCGATCGACTGCGCCACGGCCCTGGCCGAAGGGGGGGCGGCGTCCCTGGTCGTGCATGCCAGGACCCGGGATCATGGCTACCGGCCGCCGGCCCACTGGGAATGGATCGCGCGTATCGATGCGGCGGTGGACGTGCCGGTCACTGCCAACGGCGAAGTCTGGACGGTGGCCGACTGGGAGCGCTGCCGGGCGGTCAGCGGCTGCGCCGACGTGATGATCGGGCGGGGTGCCGTGTCGGATCCATTCCTGGCCTTGCGGATACGCGGACTGATGGACAGAACGCCCTCTGCCGAGGAATGGCCGTCCGTGCTCCGCCATATCGCCGGCTACCTGAAGAAGCTGCAGGCCAATGACAATTGCGCTCACGAGCACGGACGCGTCAAGCTGTGGCTCAGCTACCTGAAACGGACCTGGCCGCAGGCTGCCGAGCTGCATGCAGCCATCCGGCGCCTGCAAGGGGCGCGGGAGGTTCAGGCGGTGATCGAGAGCGCCCTGGAGGGCATGCTGGGGGCATCACCCTCGTTACGATAGGCTCGCGCAGACGTGGCCATCAGAGTCGTATGCGCGCGCATCGTTCACAAGTCCATCGTGGCCGAGAGCATGAAGGTGCGTTGCTCATAGAGTTTGCCATGGACCGCTTGACGGACGTCATAGGCGGCATTGGCCCGCGCGATAGCCTGCAGCCGCAAGCGGCCTGCCACGTTCATGTCTGCCATGAGGCCCCGGCAAACTCCAGCGAGCGGTTAAAATGCGCGATTGGCTTTGTACCGCCAGGCGGCCATGTCCCGCCTCGCTCGCCCCACATTTGGAAGTAACCGTGAAAAACCCTTCAGAATCAACGATCAAGAAAGACCATATTCCAAATGTGGGATTTGTAAGCCTTGGATGCCCAAAGGCACTTGTGGATTCCGAGCAGATCATTACCCAGCTGCGCGCAGAGGGCTATGCCATCAGCGGCACCTATGACGGCGCCGACCTGGTGGTCGTCAATACCTGCGGTTTTATCGACGAAGCCGTGCAGGAAAGCCTCGACGCCATCGGCGAGGCACTGGCCGAGAACGGCAAGGTGATCGTCACCGGCTGCCTGGGCGCCAAGAAGAACGCCGCGGGTGAGGACATCATCACGTCGGTGCACCCGAAGGTGCTGGCCGTGACCGGCCCGCATGCACTGGGCGAGGTGATGCAGGCCGTGCACACGCACCTGCCCAAGCCGCACGACCCGTTCATGGACCTGGTGCCGGCCGCCGGCATCAAGCTCACGCCCAAGCATTACGCCTACCTGAAGATCTCCGAGGGCTGCAACCATCGCTGCTCGTTCTGCATCATCCCGTCGATGCGCGGCGACCTGGTCTCGCGCCCGGTGGCCGAAGTCATGCTGGAGGCCGAGAACCTGTTCAAGTCCGGCGTCAAGGAACTGCTGGTGATCTCGCAGGACACCAGCGCGTATGGCGTGGATGTGAAGTACCGCACCGGCTTCTGGGACGGCCGCCCGCTCAAGACGCGCATGACCGAACTGGTCGCGGCGCTGGGCGAACTCGCCGCCAAGTACGGCGCCTGGGTCCGCTTGCATTATGTGTACCCGTACCCGCACGTCGACGAGATCATTCCGCTGATGTCGCAAGGTCATGTGCTGCCTTACCTGGATGTGCCGCTGCAGCACGCCCACCCGGACGTGCTCAAGCGCATGAAGCGCCCGGCCAATGCCGAGAAGACCATGGACCGTATCCGGGCCTGGCGCGAGATCTGTCCCGAACTGACCATCCGCAGCACCTTTATCGCGGGCTTCCCCGGCGAGACGGAGGAGGAGTTCCAGACGCTGCTGGACTTTATCGCCGAGGCTGAACTGGACCGCGTGGGCTGCTTTGCCTATTCGCCCGTGGAGGGCGCCACCGCCAACGACCTGCCGGGCGCCTTGCCTGACGAGGTCCGCGAAGAGCGCCGCGCGCGCTTCATGGAAGTGGCCGAGGAAGTGTCCGCCCGGCGCCTGCAGCGCAAGGTTGGCCAGACCCTGCGCGTGCTGGTCGACGAGGTCAACCAGGATGGCGGGATCGGCCGTTCCTCGGCGGATGCGCCGGAAATCGACGGCCTGGTCTATATCGACCCGCCGGCGCAGGGTTCACCGCGCTACAAGGTCGGGGAATTCGTCTCGGTGAAGATCACCGGCGCCGATGGCCACGACCTCTGGGGCGAGGTCTGAGGCAGGCAAGGTCCGTGCGCTGCGCCAGGTCGCTGCGCTAGGTAAAAGTACGATCGTTCGCTTTGTGCGGCGCGCCGTTATACTGTGCGCTGCAACATCAGTCCTGGAGACACAAAATGACACGTGAAGTGGTGGTGGTGAGCGGCGTGCGGACCGCAATCGGTACCTTTGGCGGCAGCCTGAAGGATCTTTCCCCGACCCAGATGGGCGCCATGGTCGTGCGCGAGGCGCTGGCCCGTGCGCAGGTCAGCGGCGACGACGTTGGGCACGTGGTGTTCGGCAACGTCATCCAGACCGAGCCCAGGGACATGTACCTGGGCCGCGTGGCGGCAGTGGAGGGCGGCGTCACGATCGACGCGCCGGCACTGACCGTCAACCGCCTGTGCGGCTCGGGCCTGCAGGCCATTGTCAGCGCGGCGCAGACCATTTTGCTGGGCGATGCCGATGTGGCCATCGGCGGCGGGGCGGAGAGCATGAGCCGTGCTCCCTACCTGGCGCAATCGGCCCGCTGGGGCGCGCGCATGGGCGACGCCAAGATGCTCGACATGATGCTGGGCGCGCTCCACGATCCCTTCCACGGGATCCACATGGGCGTCACCGCCGAGAACGTGGCCAAGGAATACGACATCAGCCGCGGCCAGCAGGATGAGGCCGCGCTGGAGTCGCACCGCCGCGCCTCCGCAGCCATCCGCGCCGGCCACTTCAAGGACCAGATCCTGCCGGTCACGCTGAAGGGCCGCAAGGGCGACGTCACTTTCGACACCGACGAGCACGTGCGCCACGACGCGGTCCTGGATGACATGACCAAGCTCAAGCCGGTCTTCGTGAAGGAGAACGGCACGGTCACCGCGGGCAACGCCTCGGGCCTGAACGACGCCGCTGCCGCCGTGGTGCTGATGGAGCGTGCCGAGGCCGAGAAGCGCGGCCTCAAGCCGCTGGCCCGCCTGGTTTCCTACGCCCACGCCGGTGTCGATCCCAAGACCATGGGCATCGGCCCCGTGCCGGCCACGAAGAAGGCGCTGGAGCGTGCCGGCCTGACCGTGGCGGACCTCGACGTGATCGAAGCCAACGAAGCCTTTGCAGCGCAAGCCTGCGCCGTTACCAAGGCGCTCGGGCTGGATCCGGCCAAGGTCAACCCGAACGGTTCGGGCATCTCCCTGGGCCACCCGATCGGCGCCACCGGCGCGCTAATCACCGTCAAGGCGCTGTACGAGCTGCAACGGGTGCAAGGCCGTTACGCGCTGGTCACCATGTGCATTGGCGGCGGCCAGGGCATTGCGGCCATCTTCGAACGTATCTGATCCGAGGCTGTCTTGCGGCGCGTAGCGACTTTGTCCCTTTCCGTTTCCCTGTCGCTGGCAACCGGACTGGCCGCGGCAACGCTGGCCGGCGCCGCGCTGGCCGCCGGCGGTGCCGAGCTGTCCACAGGCACGCCCGGCGCCGGCACTGCCGGCGATAGTGCGGGCAGCCAGTCAGAGGGCTTCGGCATCAACCAGGCGATCCGCGAGGGCGAGTCGAAGCGCGGCACGCAGCTTTCCACCGGCGCCGCGCCCAAAGCGCTGGCGCCGCGTCCCGAATACGCATCATTACCGGTCTACGTGGGCACGCTCGGCGACCAGCCGGTGCGCCTGCGGCTCGGGCCCAAGCCGGACGAGCGCGACAGCGTGCATGGCGAGTACAGCGTCGGCCGTGCCGGCGGCGTGCGCCTGCTGGCCGGCGAATATGAAAACGGCGCTTTCCTGATGGAAGAGTCCAATGACGGCGCGCACGTCACTGGCAACTGGGAAGGCACCATCGACGGCGCCGGCGTGGTCCATGGCAACTGGACCGACCCCGTCAACCCGGCCATCGTGCTGCCCTTCATGATCCGGCCTTTGGGCGTGCTGGTGATCCCGCCCTTCGACATGACCCCCAGCAGCGGCATTACCTACGCCCCGCCCGCACCGAAGTCCTCGATTTCCGGCCGGTAGCGTCAAGCCGGGGTGGAAAGGGGCCGGGCCGCCAGGTAGGCCAACGCGCACCCGAATGCTGGTAAGCTCGAACGTTCATCGAGTTATTGCCAGACAAGGAATCGCCGTGTCCGACCGCCAGCCACCCGAGCAGCCCGCTTCCCAACCCGCCTACCTGGCGACCGTGGCCGTCCAGCCAGAACTGGATATCGCGCCGGGCTTCGCCTCCTTTTCCCAAGCTACCCATCGTGGCTCCACCGTGGTGTTCCGCAACCTGGCGGAGCTGCGCGCGCATGGCGACGGTGCCACCACCTACTGGCGCTATGGCCTGCATGCCACGCCCACCAGCGAGGCGCTGTGCCAGCACCTCGCGCTGATCGAAGGCGCGCGCCATGCGCTGCTGCTGCCGTCGGGGCTGGCTGCGATCTCGCAGGTCTACTTCGCCTTGGTCAAATCGGGCGACGACGTGCTGGTCCCGGACAACGTCTACGGCCCCAACCGCGACCACGGCGAATGGCTGGCGCGGGACTTCGGCGTGTCGGTCCGCTATTACGATCCGATGATCGGTGCGGGGATTGCCGGCCTGATCCGCCCCAATACCCGTCTAATCTGGATGGAGTCACCGGGGTCGGTGACAATGGAAGTGCCCGACACCGAGGCCATCGTGGCCGCGGCGAAAGCGCGCGGGGTGCTCACCGCCATCGATAACACCTGGTCCGCCGGCGTATATTTCCGGCCGTTCGACAAGGGCATCGACATCTCGGTGCAAGCGCTTACCAAATACCAGTCGGGCGGCAGCGACGTGCTGATGGGCGCCGTGCTGACCACCGACGATAAACTCCACGAGCGCATCAGGCGCGCCCGCATGCTGATGGGCTGGGGCGTATCGGCGGACGATTGCTACCTGGTGCTGCGCTCGCTGCCGAGCATGCCGGTCAGGTTGGCGGCGCACGACCGCGCCGCGCGCGAAGTGGCCGAGTGGCTGAACCAGCGCCCGGAAGTGGTCAAGGTCTTGCACCCGGCGCTGCCGGACTGTCCCGGCCACGATTTCTGGCTGCGCGATTTCAGCGGCGCCACAGGCCTGTTCTCGATCGTGCTGCATGCGCGCTATACGCGGACCCAGGTCGATGCCTTTGTCGAGGCGCTGCGGTTGTTCGCGATCGGCTGGTCGTGGGGCGGAGCGCACAGCCTGGCGCTGCCTTATCACGTCCAGACCATGCGCCCCCAAGGCACCTGGCCGCCGGCGGGCTGGCAGAACGCTGGCGAACTGGTGCGCCTCTATATCGGGCTGGAGGATACCCGCGACCTGATCGCCGACTTGCGCGGCGCGATGGAGTCGCAACTGGTGGCATGAAATGAGACAGACCGCGCCGGACATGATCTGGCGCGGCGGAGTACTCAATGCGGCTACTAGTGCACTACTTGGTGCACTACTTAGTGCGGGTACTTAGTGCGGAAACAGCTGCAGCAAGCCGTCCAGCCCGACGTGGTTGAACGCAACGCTTGCCTGCGCGCGCACCACCGGCTTGGCCCGGAAGGCCACCGACAGGCCGGCCACGGCCATCATCTTGAGATCGTTGGAGCCATCGCCCATGACGATGGCCTGGGACGGCTCCGCGCCGATTTGCGCGCACACTTCCTGCACCGTGCGGGCCTTGACGTCGGCATTGACGATCTCGCCCACCACCTGGCCGGTGAGCTTGCCGTCAATGATCTCCAGCGTATTCGCGCGGGTGACGTCAAGTTTCAGCCGAGGCTTGAGCTTCTCGGTGAAATGCACGAAACCGCCTGAAACCAGCAGGGTGCGCATGCCCAGGGCCTGTACGGTCCGCAGCATGTCTTCCGCGCCGGGCGACAGGCGCAGGCGCTCTTCATACACGCGGTCCAGCACGCTGGCGTCCAGCCCCTTGAGCAGGGCCACACGGCGGCGCAGGCTCTCGTTGAAGTCGGTGATCTCGCCACGCATGGCGGCCTCGGTAATTGCCGAGACCTCCGCCTTGAGGCCACAGAAGTCGGCGATCTCGTCGATGCACTCGATGGTGATCAGCGTGGAGTCCATATCCATCGCCACCAGCTTGAAATCCGACAGCTTGCGGCCGGCGGGCACGATGGCCCAGTCGATGCTGCGCGGGCCGCAATAGGCGTCCAGGGCTTCGCGCAGGGCGGGTGTCAGCGCGGCGCTGGCATCGGCGGCTGCCACGGTCTCAGCGCGCAGCGCGAGCGTGGGAGCCTGGGCGATGGCGCGGATGGCGTCGATATCGTTGGCGGACAGCGGGGCGGGACTTTGCAGAATCAGGGACATGGTGCGAATGCAGGGCCGGGCCGGGCGGCCGATGGCGGTAAATGCGGGATGCGAGCCGCAGCGGCGGCGAAGACCGCTATTGTATATGCCCGCGCGCATGCGGCGCAGCCGGCGCCCGCTAGCCCAGCCGCTGCGCGGCGGCATCCGTGTGGGCGGCTGTCACGGCTAAGAGGTTGAAAGTGCCGTTCCGAGCGTGGAATCGGACATTGGCGGGCGGTGACGTCAGCTCGATACGACTCTGTTTCGACCGTCCGCCTTCGCAGCCGAGTCGCTGCCGTTGACCAAGTTGAACCCCGATGTCGCGCGGCATGGTTAGCCTCAGGCCGTGATCGTCTGGCGGGTGGATGCGCCTTGAGCCGCGTTCGACACAGGCTCCCATCGCTCCCACTCGGCCAGACGCGCGGCGTAGGCCGCACGCGCGGCGGGCATGCCCTCCGTGCCAAGGAAGAAGCGAAGCGGTGGGTGGGCCGCATCGACAACCTGCAGCACGGCCTGCGCCGTCGCCTTCGGTTCGCCGAAGTCGATGTCCGCGCTATTTGCGAACACCTGCTGCCGTAGAGCGCCGTATGCATCCAGACCCTCGGAGAGTTTCAGGGAGGTCGGGCTTGCGAAGTCGGTCGCGTAGGCGCCGGGCTCGATGAGCGTCACCTGGATTCCGAAGCGGGCGACCTCCTGGGCCAAGCTGTCGTGCAGGGCCTCCAGCGCCCACTTGGATGCGTTGTAGAAACCGACCATGGGGCCGGCGACGATGCCCGCCACGCTGGAAACGCCGAGGATGTGCCCTCGCTTCTGCTGGCGCAGGATGGGCAGTGCCGCCTGGATAACACGCAGTGCGCCAAAGAGGTTGGTGTCGAACTCCGCCTTCACGTCGTCCACCCTGGCTTCTTCGATCGCGCCGACGAGCGCAAAGCCGGCATTGTTCAGTATGACGTCCAGCCGGCCGAAATGCTGATGGGCTTGCGCGACTGCGTCCACGACCTGCTGCGCATCCGTCACGTCCAGGGGAAGGGGAAGAACCTGCTCGCCGTAGCACTCGACCAGTTTGCCCAGCATGCCCGCGTCCCGAGCGGTGGCGACGACCTTGTCGCCGCGCGCCAAGGCGGCCTCGGCCCATACGCGCCCAAATCCGCGGGCAGCACCCGTGATGAACCACACTTTTTCAGACATGGCTAATCCTCATGAAGAAGGTAATGACAAAACCGCACCATTGAGACTTGTCTCGTGCGAGCAGCGGTATTCAGGATTTGCCGGCAACCGCGTTACGTGAAATTCCGGTGGCCATGCGCATGAAACCGTCGAATACTCGGTCGGACAGCAGGCTGCGCATGAAGATCATCGGCTTGGCACCGAAGCCCACCGCATAGCGCGTCCGGGGACGACGGGCGCTGACGGCCTTGGAAATCGTGTCGGCGATCAGTTCGGGCGGCGACTGCCGCTTGCGGCTGGCTTCTCCGTCCATCGATTCGGCCATCGCATTCGCCTGTCCCGCATAAGGCCCCTTGCCAGAAACCTCGCGGAGCTTGTCGGCCGCGATGTCGGCCCATTCGGTCTTGATGCCACCCGGCTCAATCACCACGACGTCGATGTCGAAGGGCTGCACTTCCATGCGCAAGCAGTCGCTGATGGCCTCCAGCGCGAACTTTGTGCCGTGGTACCAGGCTCCCAGCGGTGTATGGATCTTGCCGCCCATCGAGGTGATGTTGACGATGGTGCCCGAGCGCTGCGCGCGCATGTGCGGCAGTGCCAACTGGGTCAGGCGCACCGCACCAAACACGTTGACGTCGAACTGCGCGCGGGCTTCGCTCAGCGGCACGTCCTCGACCGCGCCGTAAGAGCCATACCCGGCGTTGTTGACCAGCACGTCGATGCGGCCCGATTCAGCGATGATCCTGGTCATGCCCGCCTGCATCGAGGCATCGTCCGTCACGTCCATCGCCAGCACGTGGACGCCGGCATTAGCCAGGGACCGCATCCGGTCCACGCGACGCGCAGCCGCATAAACCGTGTAGCCCTGGGTTTTGAGCTTGAGCGCGGTGGCTTCACCGATACCGGAGGAAGCACCTGTCACGAGAGCAACTTTGGTCGTCATATCGAATTTCCTGGGTCCTGGGTTGAAATGCATGGCGGCTCGGGTTCGAACTCGCCTTCCTTGACCTCTACTGTATGCAGCGAGTGGCGCCACCTCTCTTGCGATCGGCGCCACGCTTCAAGCAAAAAGCGCCAGCCTTCTGCGGCAGGTTTCAGTGGGGGGCTTGCAGGTAGCTTCTCAACGCCTTGAGCGTTCCAAAGGGGGTGTCCACCACCGTCTGGTTGGCCAGCCAGTCGGGGATCGCCCCGCCGGGGGAGGCATGCATCTGGTAGGTCACGCTCACGCCCTCGGCATTGGGAACCAGCTTCCACTGACCATTCGCCTGGGGGACGCGCACCTTGCCGTCACGCGGCGGCAGGTACCGGGGCACGGCCTCCACCCGGATAGTGATTGCGCCGTCGCCGGCTCGGGAATAGGAGAAGCGGTAGACCCCGTCGCGGTTCGACACCGGCCAGGGCGCCTTGTTGTCCAGGTAATGGAACTGCTCAGTGTCGGTGGCCTTGAGCAGCTCCGAGGCGGCGACATCCGGCATCCACTTGCGAAAGGCATCAGCATCGCGCAGCACCCCGGCGACCTGCTCAGGGGTGTTGTTTAGTTGAACCTCGCCCCGGAATTCGCGCAAGGGCGAGCCCTCGACGTTGCGAAGATAGACCTTGATGCCTTCGGCGTCCTTGGCCAGCGACCAGTTGTCCTGAGCGAACGACGGTTGGGCCAGGGCCAGGCCGGCCAACAGGGCGATGGAGAATGCGAAGCGCTTGGTGCTCATGTGGAACCTCATCAGGGAGTGGGGACACCACGACCTTAGAGGCGGAACCGCATCGACTCACTTGCACCACGTGCCACCCATGCGGCAATCCGTGCCAGCCAGACTCCCTGGCGTCAAGGCTCCGTCGAAAGCGAAAGCGCGGGGGCCGCCGGTCCGGCCCGTACCGGCCCTGGGGGCCACGCCATGGTGCTGCAAAGCCGTCCACAGGGCGGGCAGAGCATCGCGCGCGGCGTCGTAACCGAGGCGCCGGGCCGTCTCCCTACCCTCGGCTTCATCCACGCCGGCAAGTGCGATCGCCGGCGCGATCAGCACGTCGGCCGACGCGGCCTCCGGGCGGGATGGCAGGCAACTCTGCACCTGGGACATCCTCAACCACATCGACACCGCGGAACTTGCCGGATGCGGTGCATCGCCCAGGTGCTGTTCACGCCGTCTCAGCGCGCATCGCCTGTCCTGGCGAGCACGTCGGACGCCAGCACGACCACGCCCTTCGCCGCTGGCACGGTCTTGACCAGCGACTGCGCGACCGCCTGCGCATGCACGGGGCGATAGGTGCCGGGCAAGAGCGGCGCGAGCAGCTTCGCGATCGGGATCGCGATCCGTTCACCGATGCGCGGCGGCTGCTGCAGGCCATCGCGGTAGTCCAGTAACAGCGAGGGCTGCGCGATCACCAGCGCCGTCAACGCCATCGCCTTGAGCGCGTCTTCCAATTCACCCTTGATGCGGTTGTAGAAGATGGAGGATTTCGCGTTCGCCGCCGCCGCGCTGACCAGCCCTACGCGCCGGGCACCCACGGCAAAAGCGGCCTGGGCCACCGCCAGATTGGCCTCCAGGTCGACGGTGCGGAACGCCGCCTGGCTGCCCGCCACCTTGATAGTGGTGCCGAGCGCCAGGTACGCCTCGTCGGCCGGCGGCAGCGCGGGCAGGCGGCTGAAATCCACGATGTGGACCTGGAGCTTGGGGTGCCGTACGTTCAATGCCCGGCGGCTCAGGGCGTGCACCTCGGAGACCGTCCGGTCCGCCAGCAGGGCCTCGAGCATCAGGCCTCCCACCAGCCCGGTGGCGCCGGCCAGCAGCACTCTTCGCTTATCGACCTGCGTGGACACGATCTGCTTCTCCTCAATTCAGGCGCATGGCATGCCGAGCACTGTCAGGCGTCTGCCCCGTCCAGTCCTGAAATGCGCGATAGAAGGAATTGGGATCTTCAAAGCCGAGGAGAAAAGCGATCTCCCCACCGGACATTTTGGTGTTCCCCAGGTAGTGGCGGGCCAAGCTCTCCCGCGTCGCATTAACCAGGGCGCGAAAGCTCTCCCCCTCGTCTTCCAGGCGACGCTGTAGCGTGCGCTTGCTCATGCCCAGGCGCTCGGCGGTCTTCTCAATGGTGGCCGCGTTGCTGGGCAGCAGTTCCAGCAGGACGGCATGCACGCGTTGTGCAGTTGTCGCTGTCGCATCGAGCTCGCTGAGTCGGCGGCGAAGGTCAGGCTCGAACACGCGCCACATACCTTCGTTGATCGTGAGAAATGGACGTAACGCGTCCACGGCTGCGAATGTGATACTTGGGCTCTCCCCGTGTTGTACGGGCGCGCCGAAGAAGTTCTCGTAACGTCGGGCGTAAGTGCTGGGAGGAAGTTGCGGAATCGTCACCCGAAGCGCTTTTACGGGCTCGCGAGTGGCAAGCCGGGCCAGTCGCAAAAAAAATGCGATTTCGGCCACTTGCAGCGAATAAGGCACATCGGTCTGCACCGATAGCCAGTGAGGCGACACGGTTAGTTCGCCCGCCTTGCCCACATCGACATCCAGGCTCATCGGCGCTACGAGCTGCTTGTACTTGGCCAGGCGCTGTACAGCCTGCATGAGATTGGCACTGCACAGGGCTGCAAACAATGGCGGGGCGAACGACTCAGCCGAAACGGTCTCGACGATGCGCAAAGGAAACATGACATCACCGGCCTCGGCTTCCAAGGCACGCCAAAAGCGGAAATACTCGTCAGTGGTCAGCCCATCCCCTCCGCGGGAAAACAGGTCTTCATGAAGTCCCGCTTTGCGCAGCACGTGACTCGGCGCAAGGCCGAAGTCCTTCAGCAAGGGTTGCCACCCGATGTCCAAGTAAAAGGCTTGATTGCGTGTCATGGGGATATTCATCAAAGGCCGAAGTTGGGGCCGCTGTCTGCGCCAGATTGGGAATCAGTGTAGAGACCGCAGGTTATTTGCGGCATGCAAACGACGCCATCTCTTCCTCAATATGCGCCACAAGGGGTCCCTCTCTTGAAATTGGCCCGCTCCATCGTCCAGTGCGGGGCAGGCTATACAAAGCGTCCTGGCTTTCCTCCTGGCTCCCACGTGGCCTCACTTTCACACACTTTGCGGCGAGTTGCTCTCCGAGTCGCTGCTCCCATCGCCGAAGGGATGCGCCGGCTGGCGTCGGAACTGGCAACCGAATGGCTGGGGCAGCGTACCGAGTTGGAGGGGGAACTCGGGAGTCCATGCGTGTCCTTGGACTGGAACACGCGAGGCTCCTTGCAACGGATTCCTTTGGAATCCAACTGAGCAAGACTTAAGGAAAGGTCATGGGGTTCGAGTGCGAAGTCATGCACAAGTGGGAACGGGCAATCTGTTGGCAAATCCGAGTTGCTGGCAGCCGCCCAGATTTCGAGGTTCGTATTTCCGACGCCAATCCAACCGACGGTCGCAAAGGAAGCGTGCTCGAGAGGCCATGTCACCGGGAGGCCAAGCGGCCCGCTTAACAACGCATACAAACTCTCTGCATCCGAGAGGCGAAGTACAACGTGATCAATGCCTTGGTAGGGTTTGTTCGTCATTGGATGGCTTTAGCGCTTCGGAGGATTGCAAGCAGCCGCATCGGACTGGCAGCAGGAAGTCTAGCCGGGTTGCTATTCCCCGTAGGTCATCAACAGGCGATTGACCACCTCGGGTGGGGTCGTCATCAGCTCTTCACAACCCTTCTCAGCCATCCGAGGCCCGCGATGATCTGGCCGCATCTTGACATACAACGGCCATAGGAGACTGGCCGACGATGCTCGTTAAAGACAGACGCATCAGAATGCGTCGCACATCTTGATCTAGCCGTCCATGCAAGCTTCGCCCCCACATCTACAAGTGTCACCCGCCAAGGAGGGAATATCCGTGGGGGGGCTCGGATGACAAGGATAAAAGGCGGTGGCCCCCAAGACATGCCTGCGGGGCTACCGGCGTCGACTCGACGGCAAGAAAGGATCACAGCGGCTTGGGGGAGTACAGCGCGCCTTGGAATTCGGGCACGTACTCGTACTTGAGCATCTTGCCTAGCTTCAGGGACTTAATGAACGTCGATAAACTTCCTTCGGTCAGACTGAGGCTCACCGCCTCTGCACTTGTGCTGGAGGCATGACTGAGCTGACGGGAAGTTGCATAGCCAGTGGTCAATCGCCCTTGCTGATCGACGTTTGTAAAGCGATTGGTCACCATGGAGATCTTTTTTGAAAGGTCGTCCAGCTTCCTGGCTTCGATGGTGACGTCGACCTTGCCCGTCTCGCTGTCAAAAATCTCGACGACAACCGACTTGTCGGTTTCGCGGTAGTCAATGCCCGTCAGCCACTTGGGTAGATTGTAGCCAACAACCCCCCGTACCCTGGCGAGCTCGGTATTTACCGGAAGCTTCAGTACGTAGCCCCAGAAGTCGTTCGACATCGCCTGGCTCATCAAGGTCAGCGGCCCAAGACTAGAGCTACCCGGCCGATTCGTGATGACGGAGAGACCAATCTCGTTGTAGCTGTCGTTGTCGCAATAGTGATATGCGTAGGCGGTGAGTGCGACAAGGCCTCTGCCCGGCCATACCTGAAGTGGTTGAACCTTCTCTAGCACTCGCGCAGGTATCAATTCCCGCAGCTTGTCCAAGTCCGCGGTAAAGATGGCCGTCACCCTGCTGTTCTTGTAGTAGAAATTTGGCGAATAGGATTCAAAGCCAATATTTACTTTCTCCTTCTTGAGTTCCTTGAACCAGCTCAAGTCAACGTCTGGCGCTTCGGATTCAATGACGGAAAGCGGAGGATTGGAGCGATAGCGGTCATACAGCCCGCCTTTGACCACAGGGACCTCATGGTCGGCGATGCTGATGGTTGTGCTTTCGGTCTGCTTGGTGTCCGACGTGCCATCGGCCCATGCAGGATTCAAGAGGGCGCTTAGGAGTACACCTGTTGCAGCCGCAAGATTGCTGGTTTTCATCTTGACGATACTTTGTGTGCTTAAGTTGAAAAATGTCTAGTTCGGGAGTGATTGAAGCCGTGAAGCTATTGCCCCCCTCGGGGCTGGCGATGTCGGCCTGTCAGGCATGGACTCGCTGAGCCATCCAGCGCCGGTATTGGCGGACGCCGCATGCGTTGGACAACTGCTGCAGGATCAGCGCGCGCAGCGGTGACACCTTGGGGTCGGTGGCCTTGCCTCGGCTGAGCTTGCGCAGTTGAAACTTGACTGCCGCCATGTTGGCCAACGAGGCCAGCGGCTTGTTCTTCCAACTGATCGGCAGCAAAGCAGGCGCACTGTCTTTGCCGGCACGCCAGTCGCGCGGCAGATTGGGGTCGATGGCCAGGGCGGTACCGATGCCGACCATGTCCACGCCGCTCTTGATCACTTGTTCGGCCACCGGCCGACGGCGGATGCCGCCTGTGACCATCACTGGCATCTTCGCCACCGCGCGGATGTCGCGGGCGAACTCGACAAAGTAGGCCTCGCGGGCGAGCGTGCTGCCGTCGCGGGCGTCGCCCTGCATGGCCGGGGCCTCGTAGCTCCCTCCCGACAACTCGACCAGGTCAACGGCCAGTTCGTTGAGCAGCTTCACAACCTGGCGGGCGTCGTCCGCGCTGAAGCCGCCACGCTGAAAGTCGGCGGAGTTCAGCTTGACGGCAACTGCGAATCCGGGCGAAACCACGGCGCGTACGGCCTTGACGATCTCAAAGAGCAGGCGAGCGCGGTTCTCCAGCGGGCCACCCCATGCATCTGTTCTTTGGTTGCTCAACGGCGAGAGGAATTGGCTCAGCAGGTAACCGTGCGCCGCGTGAATTTCAACGCCCGTGAAACCTGCCTGTTCTCCCAGTTGCGCCGTACGGGCAAAGCGCTGGATCACGTCCTCGATGACCTCCTGCGTCATCGCCTGCGGCGTGTTGAAGTGCCTGGACATATTGCCCAGGTTCATTGACACAGCGGAGGGAGCCCAAGTGGGCTGCCCCAGATTGGCAGGCATCTGGCGGCCGGGATGGTTGATCTGCAGCCAGAACTGCGCTCCTTTGGATCGACCGACCCGTGCCCAGCGCTTGAACCGGTCCAGGTGCCTGGCGTCCTCCAGCACGACGCCGCCGGGCCCTGTCATGGCACGGCTGTCCACCATCACATTGCCGGTCATCAGCAGGCCGGCCCCCCCTTCTGCCCAGGCCATGTACAGGCGCATCAGCGCCTCGGAGGGGGCGTGGTCAGCGTCCGCCATGTTCTCTTCCATGGCGGCTTTGGCGATGCGATTCGGAACGGTTGAACCGTTACGAAGGATCAACTTGTCGAACACGTTCATGGAGTCACCTCGTTTTGATCGTGATTCGACTGTAAGGTTGAAGTCAACTTTAATGTCAATACCTTTTGTGAGGTGATGTATGCGCATCGCCCAGGATGGCTGCGAAAACAGGAAGGCGAACGGCGACCGGACCGAGCTTGGCGCGAGGATGGGACCCACAAGGTGACCGGAATGAGACCAACGCGAACTATCCGCATCCGGATACTTGACCTTAAAGTTGCGTTTAACCTTAAAGTGCTGGCTGCTAATTGGCTTGCCTCGGGCACTGTCTCAGGCACTGCGTACCGGGTCAATCATCGAGAAAGCGCAATGAATGGGGATAGGCAGGTCACACAGATCGAATTCGAACCGCAGGAAGGTGAGCCAGAAGGCTTGAATTCCAGCCCCTCGGCAATCAGCGCCGCAAGGAAACGCCCATGACCGCCCCAGACTATGACGTCGTCGTGTTTGGCGCCACCAGCTTTGTTGGTCAGATCCTGACGCGGTACCTGGCCGAATACCTCTCCGGTCAGGCTGAAACCTTGCGCTGGGCCATTGCGGGCCGATCCGAAGCGAAGCTCGAGGACGTCAGGCGCTCGCTGGGCGCGGCGGGGCAATCCCTGCCCATCATCGTGGCGGACGCGGCTAGCGAAGCCCAGTTGCGAGTCCTGTGCGCGCAGACCCGGGTGGTGGTGTCCACCGTCGGCCCCTACGCGCTGTATGGCGAACCGCTGATCAAGGTGTGTGCGGAAAGTGGCACGGACTACTGCGACCTCACCGGCGAGACCCAGTGGATCAAGCGGATGATCGAGAAGTATGAGGCCACGGCCCGTCAGTCGGGGGCGCGCATTGTGCATTGCTGCGGCTTCGATTCGGTGCCCTCCGACATGGGCGTCTATTTCCTGCAGCGACAGGCGATGCAGCATTTTGGTGCCCCGGCCGCCCATGTCAAGATGCGCGTCAAGACACTCAAGGGTGGCGCTTCAGGCGGCACGGTGGCCAGCATGATCAACGTGGTCAAGGAGGCCGCTGCCGATCCTTCCTTGCGCAAGGAGTTGGTCAACCCCTATGCACTTTGCCCCGGAGGCCACGGTTTCACGGCGCGCCAGCACTACGTTAGCGCCGCCGAATTCGATACTGACTTCGATGCCTGGATAGCCCCCTTCGTCATGGCGGCGATCAATGAGCGCGTGGTTCACCGCTCCAACGCCTTGTCAGGCAAGGCCTATGGCAACCCGTTCACGTATGACGAAGCGATGCTGACGGGGGTGGGTTTCAAAGGCCGCTTGACTGCACTGACGATCGTGGCGGGTCTCGGTGCGTTCATGGTGGGAGCCGTCATCAGCCCCATACGCGGCGTGATGGAGCGCTTCTTGTTGCCCAAGCCCGGTGAAGGGCCCAGCCCTGCGGCACAGTTGGCCGGTCGCTACGATCTGCGTCTCCTGGGTCGAACCGAAGGGGGGCAGACCTTACGTGTGAAAGTCACCGGTGATCGCGATCCGGGTTATGGCTCCACCAGCAAGATACTTGGCCAGGCGGCGGCCAGTCTGGCACTGGACCACGTCAAGAATGGTATCAAGAGCGGGCGCGGTGGAGGCTTCTGGACACCGGCGACGATATTCGACGAGCGCTTTATCGACCGCCTGACGCGCCATGCTGGTTTGCGTTTCGAGCTGATATGACGAGGTACCTGGAAGATTCATTCAGCCTGCAAGCCAAGATGGCGTTGGCCAAACGCTGAGCCCTGCCGCCAGGCTGGCTAGCGCGTGTTAACTGACGTATAAAGCCCGAGATTCTTGAGGGCGACTTCAAACTGTTTGAGGGGAGAGACGAGCATGAAGATCGGGGAACTGGCGGAGCGCACTGGCCTTGCCCCGTCGCGCATCCGCTTTTACGAAGGCATCGGCCTGTTGAAGGTCGAGCGTCAGCCGAACGGCTACCGGACCTATCCGCCTCAAACGGTGCTGGTGCTCGACCTGATCGCGACTGCGCAGCAGGCCGGTTTTAGTCTCGACGAGATTCGTACGCTGTTACCGCCCGACCTGGCGCACTGGAAGCATGGCTCGTTGATTGAAACGCTCCGCAGCAAGGTGCAGGACATCGAGGCGCTGGAGGTGCGGCTTGCGCAGAGCAAGGCGCACCTCGTCGCACTCTTGGCGGAGATCGAGGCGAAACCTGAGGAAATTGACTGCGCTGCCAATGCGAGGAGAGTGCTGTCGCGGATGCGGTCAGGGGAAATGGAAAGCCCGATCCTGGGGGCGAGCGATGTCACGACACTTCGCAAGGCAAGCCGGCGCCGGTCAGGCAGGTCTGGCTGATGGACCGTCGATGGTCTGCGCAACTGCACGGCCAAAGCGCTCGGCATGCGCGACAAGCCAGCGTGAATTTCGGTAAGGGCAAAGAGATAACACATGAATCTGGACGTCAACCACCAGCCGGTCAACGTTGAATGCGACCCGGCCACCCCCTTGCTGTGGGTGCTGCGGGACCACCTGAACCTGACAGGCACGAAGTTCGGCTGCGGCGTTGCGGCTTGCGGCGCGTGTACCGTGCATCTGGATGGCGCGGCGGTGCGGTCCTGCGTCCTGCCTGTGGCGGCGGTGGCTGGAAAGCGCATCACCACGATCGAAGGGCTGGCCAGCGCACCGGGCAAGCGCCACGCGCTGCAGCAGGCCTGGATTGACGAACAGGTGCCGCAATGCGGCTACTGCCAGTCGGGCATGCTGATGGCGGCGGCGGACCTGCTGGCCCGGCAGCCAGATCCCAGCGATGCCGACATCGACGTGGCCATCACCAACCTGTGCCGCTGCGGCACATATCCGCGCGTGCGCACCGCCATCAAGCGTGCCGCAAAGGCGCTGCGGGAGGGCCGCGCATGAAGGCCAACGCAACGACCCCGCGCCGCGGACGGCGCCGGTTCCTGCTGGGGGCGCTCGGCCTTGGCGGCGCGCTGGTGGTGGGCTGGGGCATCATGCCCCCGCGCAGCCGGCTGGGCGATCCCGCAGTGTTTCCTGAGACGTCCGGCCAGATTGCCCTGAACGGCTGGATCAAGATCACGCCGGAAGGCAACGTCATCCTCGCCATGCCGCGGGTAGAGATGGGCCAGGGCATCCACACCGCGCTGTCGATGCTGGCTGCCGAGGAACTCGATATTCAGCTGGCGCGGGTGAGCATCGAGTCGTCCCCCATCGAGCGCATCTACGGCAATGTCGTCGCCATGGGCGACAGCTCGCTGCCGCTGCATCCGGACGACGCTGACAAGACTTGGGCGCGCGCGCTGCACTGGATCATGGCAAAGAGCGCCCGCGAGATCGGCCTCATCATCACCGGCGGCAGCAGCAGCGTGGCCGACGGCTGGCAGCCCGTGCGCGAGGCCGCCGCAACTGCACGCGCCACGCTGGTGGAAGCGGCTGCGCGCGAATGGGGCGTGCCGGCGGCACAGGTGACGGTGCGGGAAGGCCAGCTTATTGGCCCGGGCGGCAAGCAGATGCCTTTCTCCGCGGTCGCGCAGAAGGCGCGCGACATTGCCCCGCCGTCGAATGTCAGGCTCAAGCCGGCTGCGCGATATCAACTGATTGGCAAGCCTGCACCGCGCAATGACATCGCCGCCAAGACGGATGGCAGCGCACGCTTTGCCATCGATGCGCGGCCGCCCGGCATGTTGTATGCGGCGGTCGTCATGTGTCCGGTGTTTGGCGGCAAGCTCAAGGCCTTCCAGTCGAAGGCGGCGCTTGCCATGCCCGGCGTGCGGCATGTCGTGCCGTTCGAGGGATCGGCGGGCGGCGCGCCGGGCGTGGCCGTGGTGGCCGACCACTACTGGCAGGCACGCCAGGCCCTGGAAAAGCTCGAACCGGCCTGGGACAACGGGCCGCACGCCTCGCTCGATTCCGCGGGCATCCGGCGCCAGCTCGTCGGCGCGCTCGACAGCGACAAGGACGGCTTCACGTACCGTTCGATGGGCGATGGCCTGAAGGCCTTTGACAAGACGGGTGGCGCAACCATCGTCGAGGCCGAATACAGTGTGCCGTACCTGGCGCATGCCGCCATGGAGCCGATCAACTGCACGGCGCAGGTGACCAGGGATGGCGTGCAGCTCTGGGCGCCCACCCAGGTGGCCACGCTGGCGCAACTGGTCGCCGCGCGCGCCGCAGGTGTGGGCCGGGACCAGGTGCGGATCGACATCCCGCTCATTGGCGGCGGATTCGGACGGCGGCTGGAGTCGGATTTCATCGGCCAGGCCGTGTCGATCGCCACCAGGACCGAGGGCCGCCCGGTACAGGTGATCTGGGCGCGCGAAGACGACATCCGCCACGACTTCTATCGCCCGCAGGCCATCGCGAGGCTGAAGGCACGCGTCGAGAGCGGCAAGGTGACGGCCATCGCCTCGCGCAGTGCAGGGCAGTCGATCCTGGCCGGCGAGCTGGAGCGCCTGTTCGGCGCGCGGTCGCTCGGTATCGACCGCTATGCAGCCGAGGGTCTGTTTGACTTGCCATACGAGATCGAGCACGAACACATTGCGCATCTGGTGGTCGATTTGCCGGTACCGATCGGATTCTGGCGCAGCGTCGGCCACTCCTACACCGGCTTCTTCCTGGAAGGTTTCCTGAACGACGTGGCGGCCACCGCCGGCCTCGATCCGCTGGCGATGCGGCGCGACTTGCTCAGGGCACACGCGCGTGAGTTGAAGGTGCTCGACACCGTAGCGCAGGCAGCTGGTTGGGGCCGCCCACTGGCACCGGCTGCAGACGGTGCACCGCGTGCGCGCGGGCTCGCGCTGCACAATGCGTTTGGCTCGGTGGTGGCGCAGGTGGCGGAAGTGTCGCTCAAGGACGGCAAGCCGCGTGTACATCGCGTTGTCTGCGCAGTGGACTGTGGCACGGTAGTCAACCCGGGCATCGTTGCGCAGCAGATGGAAAGCGGGATCATTTTCGGGCTGACCGCGGCGCTGTACGGCCAGGTCCAGATCAAGGACGGACAGGTCGTGCAGAGCAACTTCCCCGACTATCCGGTATTGAAGATGGCGGAATCGCCGGTGATCGAGACCCACCTCGTGCCCAGCACGGCCGAGCCCAGTGGCGTTGGTGAAATTGCAGTGCCCCCGGTCGCACCGGCCGTGGCACATGCCGTCGCCCAGCTCACCGGCAAACCGGTGCGGCAACTGCCGATTGTGTAAGGCAAAAGCAATGTGGATATTTCGCGGCGTCGGCAACGGATAGCGCCCGGCGCACCACTATCGGCGGTAGGTGATGACGATTTGGGCAATGGCGAACGAGTCCGCTATCCGCGAAAAGGCTGCTCCTGCCATAGTTCGCATGACGTCCCACTCCGGCCGTCCGGCGACGCAAGGGGGATGGCCGAGAATGGCCGATGGACTAAACCGCTCGCGCGGTAACCCTCCGGCCAAGTGCAAAGTGACTCGACCGTCAGCTCTGTTTCCTATGTCGAGGCTAGAGGCAATTCGCCTCGAGCCTCAACAGGAGCACAGCCATGTCAGTCGTCACGCCTACCATCAGCCCGCTACGCCAGCGCATGATCGAAGACATGCGGATGCGCAAGCTCTCGGACAATACCCAGACCCACTACATCCGCGCGTCCGTCGTGGTGACCGGCAGCGACCGCGCGCCGGCACAGCTTGCCGACCACGTTGTGCGCAAAGGGGCGGCCAACGCATCGCCAGCGCCATCGGCGAAGTGATTCAGGTGGAGGCACTCGGCCTCTGCGAGCCCGGCGAGGGTGGTCTGGCCGCGGAGCAGGGCGATACGAGTATCGGCGGGCGCATCCCCGTCAACACCTCCGGCAGCCTGGAGTCCAAGGGGCATCCGATCGGCGCCACCGGCCTTGGGCAGGTCCATGAGCTGGTATCGCAGTTGCGAGCAGAGGCAGGCGCGCGCCAGGTGGACGGTGCACGAATCGCTATCGCCGAGAACGGCGGCGGCCTGCACGGCGTGGAAGAGGCAGTGGCCTGCCTGACCATTCTGGGCAGGTAATCGGGCACTCGGCGAGGAGGAGGTGGCTCGCACGCCTTGCGCGGACTGCCGGCCCCCCCTTATCGCTGCGCCATCGTCATATAGTCGACCGTCAGGCCAGCTAGCGCCCTGACCCCATTCACCAACGCGGCCTCATCCACATAGAACTCCGGCGAATGATTGGAGGGCGCCTTGTTCACATCCGTCCCCTTGGGCGTCACCCCCAGGTTAAAGAACAACCCGGGCACCTTCTCCTGATAGAACGAGAAATCCTCGGAAGCCGTAGCCTTCGGCGTAATCATCCAATTCCCATCCCCCGCCACACGCTTGAGCGTGGGCGCCATCTTGTCGGTCAGCGCCGGCTGGTTGACGGTGGCGTTGTAAAGCTCCACGACCTTGAAGGTGGCCTCGGCGCCGGCGCTGCTGGCGATGGCTTCGGTGGTGCGCTTCATGCGGGCATGGATGTCCTTTTTCATGCCTTCGTCGTAGGTGCGCACCGTGCCCATCATTTCGACTTTCTCCGGCACGATGTTCATGCGGTTGCCGCCGTGGATGGTGCCGACGGTGATCACCGAAGGCTCCAGCATGGCGTTGACCTGGCGGCTCTGGATAGTCTGTAGGCCCATGACGATCTGCGAGGCCACCACGATGGGGTCGATGCCGCCCCAGGGACGGGCACCATGGGTCTGGCGCCCTTTGACGTCGATCCAGAACTGGTCGGCGGCGGCCATGGAGGGGCCGCTGCGCCAGCCGAGCTTGCCGGATTCGATGCCGCTGGTGACGTGCAGGCCGAAGATGGCGTCCACCTTGGGATTGTCCAGCACGCCCTCAGCCACCATCTGCTTGGCGCCCCACATATTGCTGCCGTTGGGCTCGAAATCCGCGGGGCTTTCCTCGGCCGGCTGGAAGATGAACTTGACCGTGCCGGGCAACTGGTCCTTCATGCCGGCCAGCACCTCGGCCGTGGCCATCAGGATCGCGACGTGGGTGTCGTGCCCGCAGGCGTGCATCACGTCCACTTCCTTGCCGAGGTACTGCCCCTTGGCCTTGGAGGCGAAGGGCACGTCCACGCGCTCCTTGACCGGCAGCGCATCCATGTCCGCGCGCAGCGCCACCACGGGGCCCGGCTTGCCGCCCTTGAGCACGCCCACCACGCCGGTCTTGGCGACCCCCGTCGTGACTTCCATGCCGAGCTTGCGCAGGTGGTCCGCCACCAGCTTGGAGGTACGGACTTCATAGTTGCCAAGTTCGGGATGCTGGTGGATATCGCGGCGCCAGGCAATCAGCTGGGCCTCGACGGCCTTGGCGCGGGTCTCGATCTGCGCCTGCAGGCTCTCGCTGCCGGTGGCTTGCGCTTGCGCGGCGGCGGGTGCCAGGCACAGCAGGCCGGCGGCCAGCGCGAGGGCGGAAACGCCGGCGCGCAGCGCGGCGGGGGAATGGGCTTGGCGTGCTGCCATGAAGACTCCTTTTCTATTTTTTTCGTGATGGAACAGGATGAACAAACCAACGCATGCGCGGCTAGCGGATGCCCAGGCGTGCACGCGTCTGGCCTAGCGCCACCAGGCTCACCACGGCGCAGGCCATCAGGTAGAAGCTCGGCGCCAGCTTGCTGCCGGTGGCACCGATCAGCCAGGTCAGGATGAAGGGCGCGAACCCGCCGAACAGCGTCACCGCGATGTTGTACGAGAGCGAGAGGCCCGTGGTGCGCGTCTTGACCGGGAAGATCTCCGACGCCAGCGCGGGCAGCGCGCCGAAGTACAGCGTCATCATCAGTCCCAGCACTACCTGCACCGCCAGCATCACGCCGAAGCCGGGATAGTGGCTGAGCAGCCAGAACAGCGGCCAGATCGACACCAGCAACAGCAGCGCGGCGAGGCGCATGGGCGGGATGCGGCCATAGCGATCCGACCAGTGGCCGACCAGCGGGGCGAACACCATCTGCACCACGCCTGTGGCCAGCGTGGCGGCAAACGCCGCCGAGGGCGGCAGGCCGAGCTGCTTGACCGCGTAGGTGGGCATGTACAGCACCAGGTAGGTCGACACTGTTGCGACGATGACCACGCCCATGGCCAGCAGCAGGCGTTCCTTCTGGTGGCTGAGCGTGTCGCGCAGCGGCGTCTCGGTGGTCTCGGCCTGGAGGAATTCAGGGGTTTCGTCGACGTGGCGGCGGATGTAGTACGCCACCGGGCCGATCAGCAGGCCAAAGAGGAAGGGCACGCGCCAGCCCCAGGATTGCATCTGGTCGGGCGTGAGCGTGGTGGTGAGCACCGCGCCAAAGCCCGCGGCAAGCAGGGTGGTGAGGCCCTGGCTGGCAACCTGGAAGCTGGAGTAGAAACCGCGCCGGTTGGGCGCGTGCTCGGCCAGGAAGGCGGTGGCGCTGCCGAATTCGCCGCCAGCCGAGAAGCCCTGGATCATGCGCGCCAGCACGATGCCGATGGGCGCCATGACGCCGATCGCGGCATAGGTGGGGAGTAGCGCGATGATCAGCGTGCCCACCATCATCAGCAGGATGGAGAGCGTCAGCGCGGCGCGCCGGCCTTTGCGGTCGGCATAGACGCCGATTACCACCGCGCCCAGCGGCCGCATGAAGAACGACACGCCGAAGGTGCCGAGCGTCAGCAGCAGCGAGGTGTTTTCATCGTGGTTGGGAAAGAACAGCGCGGAGATGGTGACGGCAAAAAAGCCGTAGACGACCAGGTCGAACCACTCCAGCGCATTGCCGATCGAGGCTGAGATCACCGCGCGCCAGGGATGGCGCGAGGCGGGCGCTGCCGATGCTGCTGCGCTGCCATTTCTGCTACCGCTTGCCGATACTGCTGTCATGGTGTCTCCGGGTTATTTTTGGACATGACGCAACCACCGGCCCGCAGGTTTAGCGGGCCGGCTACAACGGAAAACGAGAAAAACGGCTTAGTTCACCCGCAGGCTGTCGACCACCTTGTGCAGGAAGGATTCGCAGGCGGCGAGTTGTTCCAGTTCGACGAACTCGTCGGGCTTGTGCGCCTGCTGGATATCGCCGGGGCCGCATACCACGGCCGGGATGCCGGCGCGCTGGAACAGGCCGGCCTCGGTGCCATAGGCGACCTTGTTGACGTCGCGGTCGGCGGTCAGCGCGCGCACCAGTTGCGTGATGGCTTCCTGCTCGGCCACGTCGAGCGAGGGCGCGGCGGCGATCTTGCTGATGGTGAGCCCGGCGTCGCCGTGCTCGGCGCGCATCCTGGGCAGCAGCACCTCGTTGGCGTAGCCCTGGATGCGGGCGAAGATGGCTTCGGGATCGACCCCCGGCAGGTTGCGGAACTCGAACACGAACTCGCACAGCGCCGGGATGGTGTTGAGCGCGATGCCGCCCTGGATGGTGCCGGTCTGGGCCGTGGTGAATGGCACATCGAAGTCGCGGTCGTAGGGGCCGTTGGCCTTGAACTCGTCGGCGATGTCGCGGATGAAGCAGATCAGGCGCGCGGCGTACTCGATGGCATTGACGCCCTTGGGCGTGAGCGACGAATGCGCGGCCTGGCCCTTGACGCAGCAGCGGTAGGCATTGATGCCCTTGTGCGCCACGATCACGCGCATGCTGGTTGGCTCGCCCACGATGCAGCCGGCCGGGCGCACGCCGCGATCGCGCAGTTCGGCCAGCAGGTAGGGTGCGCCCATGCAGCCGATCTCTTCGTCGAAGGACAGCGCATAGTGCACCGGCTCGCGCAGCCTGGCCTGCAGGATGGTGGGCAGCAGCGCCAGGCTGGTGCCGATAAAGCCTTTCATGTCGCAGGTGCCGCGGCCGTACAGGCGGCCGTCGCGGATCACCGGCTTGAACGGATCGGTGGTCCAGTTTTGCCCGTCCACCGGTACCACGTCGGTGTGGCCCGACAGCACGATGCCGCCATCGGTGCTGCCGTTGGCGGCGGGCACGGTGACGAACAGGTTGGCCTTGTCGCCCTGCGGGTTGTAGCTCAGGTGGGGGCGCAGGCCCTTGGCCAGGAAATGATCGCGTACCGCTTCGATCAGGCCAAGGTTGGAATGGCGGCTGGTGGTGTCGTAGCTGACCAGGCGCTGGGTCCAGTCGAGCGCGCTGCCACGGTTGGCGGCATCGGCAGGCTTGCTGAGGGTATCGGCTTGCATGGCTTGGGGCCTTTGGTTTTGGGTAACGTGTTAACGTGTTAGTGAACGATGCTACACCGCGACGGGCCGAAGGTCCATGCACGGTGCACCATCGCCGCCCGCTCCCGCGGCAATGCGCTGGAAGAGGGTAGCGGGGTAGCGTGAAGCATTGATCAGGCCAGTTGGCGCAACGTATGCTTGATCGTCTGCGCGCGCACCGCAATATCCGGCATCTTGGCCTCGATGCGCAGCTTGTCCTGGCCGGCGAGCTTGATGTGCCGGTTCTTCTGCACCAGGTCGATGATCTTCATCGCATCGATCGGCGGGGTGGGCAGGAACTGCATGCTGATCGCCGCATCGTTGGCGTCGATCTTGCGTACGCCCAGCGGCACGGCGGTAATGCGCAGCCGGTGGGTTTCGATCAGCGCCTGCGCCTGCGGCGGCAGCCGGCCGAAGCGGTCGATCAGCTCCTCCTGGATATCGTCCACGCGCTCGGCCGCTTCGCAGTTGGCCAGGCGCTTGTACAGCGACAGGCGTTCGTGCACGTCGGTGCAATAGTCGCTGGGCAGCAGGGCCGGGGTGCCGAGGTTGATTTCGGTGGTGGCCGCCAGCGGCGCCATCAGGTCGGGTTCCTTGCCGGCCTTGAGCGCCTTGACGGCGGCATTGAGCATGTCGGTGTAGAGCTGGAAGCCGATCTCGTGGATCTCGCCTGATTGCTTGTCGCCCAGCACTTCGCCCGCGCCGCGGATCTCCAGGTCGTGCATGGCCAGGTAGAAGCCCGAGCCCAGTTCTTCCATCTGCTGGATGGCTTCGAGCCGGCGCTGCGCCAGCTTGCTCAGGCCGTCCACATCGTGCACCAGCATGTAGGCGTAGGCCTGGTGGTGCGAGCGCCCGACGCGGCCGCGCAACTGGTGCAGCTGCGCCAGGCCGAACTTGTCGGAGCGGTGGATCAGGATGGTGTTGGCGGTCGGCACGTCGATGCCGGTCTCGATGATCGTGGTGCACAGCAGGATGTTGTCGCGGCGTGCGACGAAGTCCCGCATCACGCGCTCCAGCTCGCGCTCGTGCATCTGCCCGTGCGCTACTGCGATGCGTGCTTCCGGCACGAGCTCGGCGAGCTTGGCGCGCTTGTTCTCGATGGTGTCGACTTCGTTGTGCAGGAAGTAGACCTGCCCGCCGCGCTTGAGCTCGCGCAGGATGGCTTCGCGCACCACGCCGTCTTCCTCGCGCCGCACGAAGGTCTTGATGGCCAGGCGCTTTTGCGGCGCGGTGGCGATCACCGAGAAATCGCGCAGGCCTTCGAGCGCCATGCCCAGCGTGCGGGGGATTGGCGTGGCGGTCAGGGTCAGCACGTCGACCTCGGCGCGCAAGGTCTTCAGCATTTCCTTCTGGCGCACGCCGAACCGGTGTTCCTCATCGATGACGACCAGCCCGAGGCGCTGGAACTTGACATCGTCCGACAGCATTTTGTGCGTGCCGATCACGATGTCGGCGGTGCCGTCGTTGATCTGCTTGATGGCGCCGTCGATCTCCTTCTTGGTCTTGAAGCGCGACAGCTCCACGATCCGCACCGGCCATTCGGCGAAGCGGTCGGAGAGATTCTGGAAATGCTGCTCGGCCAGCAGCGTGGTGGGCGCCAGGATGGCCACCTGCTTGCCGCCCATGACCGCGACGAAGGCGGCGCGCAACGCGACTTCGGTCTTGCCGAAGCCCACATCGCCGCATACCAGGCGATCCATCGGCTTGCCCGAGGTCATGTCGGCAATCACCGCGGCGATGGCGGCGGCCTGGTCCGGCGTTTCCTCGAAGCCGAAGCTCTCGGCGAATTTCTCGTAGTCCCTGGGCGTGAGTTCAAAGGCATGGCCCTGGCGCAAGGCGCGGCGCGCGTACAGGTTGAGCAGTTCGGCGGCCGTATCGCGGATTTGCTGCGCGGCTTTGCGTTTCGCGCGGTCCCACTGGCCGGAGCCGAGCTGGTGCAGCGGCGCGGTGTCCGGATCGGCGCCGGAGTAGCGCGAGATCACGTGCAACTGGTGCACCGGCACGTACAGCTTGCTGCCTTTCTCGTAATCCAGGTGCAGGAATTCCTCTTCGCCCTGGCCCATGTCGAGCGTGACCAGGCCCTGATAGCGGCCGATGCCGTGTTCGCTATGCACCACGGGGTCGCCGATCTTGAGCTCGGCCAGGTCGCGCACCATCGAGTCGACCGCGCTGGCTTGTTCCTGCTTGCGCCGGCCCGTGCGGCGCGCGGTGCCGGCATACAGCTCGGCCTCGGTAACAAAGGCCAGCGGCGCGATGCCGTCCGCGCCGGCCAGGGCGAAGCCGCTTTGCAGCGGCGCCACCACGATGGAGAAATGCGAGTCGCCGGCCAGGAAGGCGGCAAAGTCGTCGATCGGCTGCGGGCGCAGCCCGCTTTCGCCGAACAGCTGCAGCAGGGTTTCGCGCCGGCCGGCGGAGTCGGCGCACATCAGCACGCGCCGGTCCTTCTTCAGCAGCAGGGCTTCGAGGTTGACCAGCGGGTCTTCGGCGCGGCGGTTGACCGAGACATCGGGCAGCGGCTCGGCCAGCGGCGCCGTGTCCGCACTGGCGGCAGCCTGCAGCACCAGCCGCGCCAGCGGCTTGGCGCCGGCGAAGAACTGCTCCTCCAACAGGAACAGCGCCGCGGGCGGCAGCAGCGGCCGCTCGCGGTCATGGCGCATGAAATTGTAGCGCTGCGTGGTATCGGCCCAGAAACGGCGGATCGCTTCGTGTACATCGCCGACGTAGGCGATCTGGCTATCGGCGGGCAGGTAATCGAAGACGGTGGCCGAGCTTTCGAAGAACAGCGGCAGGTAGTACTCGATGCCGGCCGACGGTACGCCGTTGCCAATGTCCTTGTAGATCGTCGATTTGCTCGGATCGCCTTCGAACAGTTCGCGCCAGCGGCCGCGGAAGGCGGTGCGCGCGGCTTCGTCGAGCGGAAACTCGCGGCCGGGCAGCAAGCGCACTTCCTTGACCGGGTAAAGGCTGCGCTGGGTGTCAGGGTCGAAGGCGCGGATGGTTTCGATTTCCTCGCCGAACAGGTCGATCCGGTACGGCAGCGGCGAGCCCATCGGGAACAGGTCGATCAGGCCGCCGCGCACGCTGTACTCGCCGGGCCGCATGACGGCACTGACATGCTCGTATCCGGCCAGCGTGAACTGTGCCTTGAGCGCGGCTTCGTCGAGCTTCTCGCCCTGCTTGAAGAAGAATGTGTAGGCCGCCAGGAAAGCAGGCGGCGCCAGCCGGTAGAGCGCGGTCTGCGCCGGCACAAGCATGATGTCGCACTGGCCGCCCTGGATGTCGTGCAGGGTGGCCAGCCGCTCGGAGACCAGGTCCTGGTGCGGCGAGAAACTGTCGTAGGGCAGGGTTTCCCAGTCGGGCAGCAGGCGCACCCGCAAGTCCGGCGCGAACCAGGGGATTTCCTCGGCCAGCCGCTGGGCGTCGATTGCGTTGGCGCACATCACCGCCAGCATCGGCACGCGCTCGCGGTGCTGGCTGGCGTAGGCGGCCAGCGCCAGGGCGTCGGCGGAGCCGGCCAGGCCGGACACGGTGTTGCGCTGGCCGGCCTTGACCAAGGGGAGGTTGGCGAAGGGGGCGGGACGATTGGCTTCAGGCATCGGGTGCGGGCTGGCTTGTTGGCTTGCTTGGGGCGTTGCGGACGTTGCAGGCGGTATGTGCTGTGCGTGTGCGTACGATTGCGGGCAAGAAAGCGTGCCATGCAACAGCGACACCCCGCCGGCGTTGCGGGCGGGGTGCAGGCGGAGCAGGCGGCGCTCACAGGAACAAAGGCACTGCGCTTTCGTCGCCCGCATGTCCGCGGGCGAAGGCCGTATTATAGAATGCGCTCCGAAATCCGCGTTTTCAACGCCTTGCCTCGCGCCTGCCAGTCGGGCGGCGAGGGTGGAAAACTTGAAAGCCTTGCGCCGTGCCCCGTGCACGGCACCCACCTTGCCCCTTGCGCTATCCGTGTCTGCTCGCCGTTTTGCCCTGATCCCCTGTGCCGGTACCGGCAGCCGCGCCGGCGGCAGCTTGCCCAAGCAATACCAGACCGTGGCCGGCCGGCCGATGATCTGGTATGCGCTGGCCGCCTTCGCGGCCTGCGATGCCATCAGCGCCACCGCGCTGGTGCTGGCGCCGGACGATATGCCGCTGGAGTCCCGCTTCGGCGCGGCGGCCTTTGCCGGCCTGCGTTTTGACACCGCGTTCGTGGGCGGCGATACGCGTCATGCTTCCGTGCTGGCGGGCTTGCATCACCTGGCACAGCTCGGCGCCACCGACCGCGACTGGGTGCTGGTGCACGATGCCGCGCGTCCCGGGCTCACGCCTGCCATGATCCACGCGCTGGTGCGCGCCGTGGAGGGCGAGAGTGGCGCGGAAGAAGATGGCCCAGACGCCGCTATCGGCGGCATCCTGGCGGTGCCGGTGCCCGATACGCTCAAGCGCGCCGACCCGGCACCCGGCGGCCAGCCGGCTGCCGTGGTGCGCATCGGCGCCACGGTACCGCGCGATGGTTTGTGGCAGGCGCAGACGCCGCAGATGTTCCGCGTCGGCGTGCTCCGGCAGGCGCTGCAGGAAGCGCTGGCGGCGGGCGCGGTGGTGACCGACGAGGCCAGCGCGATCGAGCGGCTGGGCCTGCATCCGCGGCTGGTCAACGGCTCGCTGCGCAATTTCAAGGTGACCTATCCCGAAGACTTCGCCCTGGCCGAACTGCTGCTGGGCGAAGACGCCGCCACGAAGCCCTGAAACCCATTCACTAACCCGATCCTGAAGGAGTGCCGCTCCCATGACCCCATTCGATATCCGCGTCGGCCAAGGCTACGACGTGCACGCGCTGGTGCCCGGCCGCAAGCTCATCCTGGGCGGCGTGGACATTCCCCACGATCGCGGCCTGCTCGGGCATTCCGACGCCGACGCGTTGCTCCATGCGATTACCGATGCATTGTTCGGCGCGGCAGGCCTGGGGGACATCGGCCGGCATTTCCCGGATACCGATGCGCGTTTCGCGGGGGCGGACAGCCGTGTGTTGCTGCGCGAGGCCGCTCGGCGGGTTCGCGAGGCCGGCTACGAAATCGGCAATGTGGACGCGACCGTGATCGCGCAGGCGCCGAAGCTGGCGCCGCATATCGGCGCCATGGTGGCAAACCTGGCCGATGACCTCGGCTTGCCGTCGGCAAGCTGCAACGTCAAGGCCAAGACCAATGAGAAGCTGGGCTTCGAGGGAAAGCAGGAAGGCATCGTGGCACAGGCCGTGGTGCTGATCTGGCGCGGCACGATTGCGAGCACGCAGGACTAAGGCTGACGGCGGGGACGGTGGCCGCCGGAGCGGCGTCCGGCCGTCCCGGTGTTCAGCCTTTGGACGTTGTGCCGGCCTGTGCCGCTTTTTCGGGCGACAGGGCGTAGACGTAGTCGATCAGCCGGGCCATCTGCCCTGAGCGCGCACCAGCCTCCGTGCGTTTGGCAAAGCCCATTTGCTCGCAAAGCCGGTTGGCGGATTTCATTTCCGGCATGGTCCGCACCAGCAACGCGCTGGCGCCGATATCGCGCGCGCGCTGGATGCAGACCTGCATCAGCGTGCGGCCCAGCCCAAGGCTGCGCGCCTGCGGGTTCACCGCCAGCAGGCGTGCTTCCGGCAGGCCCAGCGTGATGGTGCTGCCGTCCAGTGCCTGCAGGGTGGCGCCCGGGTGGCAGAACAACACCGCACCGCTGATGCCGTGATCGGTCTCCGCCACCCACCATTCCATTTCCGAGGTTGTTGCCGCCAGCACGGACTTCATGCCTTGCTGGAAGGACGCCCGGCAATCCTCCATGATCTCCAGCTCGTATTGGCCATAGGCCTGCTGGGTCACCGCGGCAATGTCGCCCCAGTCGTGCACGGCGGCGAGCCGGTAGTGGAAGCGCGGGGAGGTGTGGGAGGGAAGGGAGTTCATGGCGGAGGGGTGAAGACTGTGACCTTTGCTGGATTGTAGGCCCTTCGGTGCACAAATGCAGTCAGTGAATCACCGACTTGGCACACCGGCCACA
Source organism: Cupriavidus sp. SK-3 (assembly GCF_000611145.1). Lineage (NCBI taxonomy): Bacteria > Pseudomonadati > Pseudomonadota > Betaproteobacteria > Burkholderiales > Burkholderiaceae > Cupriavidus > Cupriavidus sp. SK-3. Next base: position 87,329 of record NZ_JFJV02000031.1, read on the forward strand.
GGCTTGCGCCGCCATGAGCAGAACGCGTGGCGGGCCCGTCGGCATAACGCCGCGGGGCCCCGTGGACGCATCATGAAGGCCGGACCGGCGTGTGCCCGGCTGCGGCCCTGTGCGGCCTTATTCCGCGGCGATCACATTGGCGGCGGCCACTACGACGGCGGCAATGCGGCCCACGTCGCGCAGTTGCTGCGCGGTCATGCCTTGCTCATTCTTGAGCAGCGCGTAGTGCGACTTGATGCAGAAATGGCACTTGCCGACGATGGAGGCGGCCAGCGCATACATCTCGAAGCGGCGCTTGTCCACGCCGCCATGCGTGGCGTACGCATTCATGCGCAGGCCGGCCGGCTGGGTGGCTAGATCGGGGTCGTCCGCCATTTCAACGAACGGATACCAGACGTTGTTCATCCCCATCAGCGCGGCGGCGGTCAGCACTGCGTTGGTTTCCTCGGGCGACAGCACGCCGGCATTGCGGATCGCGTCGACAATCACGCGGCTCTTGGCGGCAAACGCCGCAGCCAGTGCTACCGCTACCGCATCGTTGCCCTCGAGCGAGGAGCGGGCGATGGTGCCGTCAAGGTTCAGGCGGATGTCCTTGGCGTAGTCAGGGATGAGGCCTTTAATCGTGCTGAGGAATTCCATACAAATCTCCTATCGGTAGGGGCTCAAAAAACCCGCCATGGCGGGTTTCGAGGTGCGGGCCGGAGCCCGCCGCGCAAATCGTCACAAACCACCGGTCATTGAGTACCGGCGGTTTGTTCAGCATGCCAGCTTGTCGACAGCTTACAGCGTGGCGCCGCCGACAGCGCGGTTGCACGGGCACAGCTCGTCGGTTTGCAGGCCGTCGAGGATACGCAGCACTTCGTCCGGGTTACGGCCGACGTTCAGGTTGTTCACCGACACGTGCTGGATGACATTGTCCGGATCGACGATGAAGGTAGCGCGCAGTGCGACGCCGGCAGCGTGGTCACGCACGCCAAGCTGGTCGATCAGCGAGCCGGTCACGTCGGCGAATTGCCATTGGTTCAGCTTGTTCAGGTCCTTGTGCTCACGGCGCCATGCCAGCTTCACGAATTCGTTGTCGGTCGAGCCGCCCAGCACGATCGCGTCGCGGTCGGCGAAGTCGCCGTTCAGCTTGGCGAAGGCAACGATTTCGGTCGGGCACACGAAGGTGAAGTCCTTCGGGTAGAAGTAAATGATCTTCCACTTGCCTTCGAACGATTTTTCGGTGATGTCTTCGAAGGCCGACTGGCCGTTCTCTTCATGGTTGTTGAAACCCGGCTTGACACCGACGACGTGGAAAGCTTCGATCTTGTCACCAACGGTCTTCATAGACTGCTCCTGGATACGGTTGAAGAGGAACGCTCGCGCTGCCAGCCAGGCCTTGAGGCCTGGGCTGCCGCGCAACGAACATGGATTATGCGTCATCCCCGGAGGCGGGGCTAATTGATATTCTCAAAGAGCCCGATAGCCAGGCTCGGGGAGTCGCGTGTCCGGCGGCGCGCGTGCCGATCGACGATGGTGGCGGCGCCATGTTGCGGCGCGATGTCAGCCGCCTCCGCCGCTCGCGCAGCCCTGCCGGAAGGGGGAGTCTACCCCAGCAGGGCCGCCGTGGCGTAGCTCAGGCCGTCCTGGCCGCCGGTTCGACGTAGGCGTGCTGCCGTCCGCCGCGGAAAATCACCAGCGTGGCGATAAGCCCGCACGCAGCGGCGAACATCAGCCACAGGCCGGGCGCGGCCTTGTTGCCGGTGCTGTGGATCAGGTAGGTCGAGATGGCCGGCGTGAAGCCGCCAAACAAGGCCGTGGCGAGGCTGTAGGCCAGCGAGAAGCCGGCAGTGCGCACCGCGGGCGGCATCACTTCGGTCAGCGTCACCACCATCGCGCCGTTGTAGCTGCCATACAGGAAAGACAGCCACAGCTCGACCATCAGCAGGCGGCCGAAAGACGGCTCGGCCACCAGCCAGGACACTGCCGGATAGGCCGTGAGCAAGGTGAGGATGGTGAAGATCACCAGCAGGGGCTTGCGGCCCACGCGATCCGACAAGGCACCCATCAGCGGCAGCCAGATGAAGTTGGACAGCCCAACGCACATGGTGACGATCAGGTTGTCCACGTCGTCGAGCTTGAGCACGGTCTTGCCGAAGGTCGGCGTGTAGGCGGTGATCATGTAGAACGACACCGTGGTCATCACGACCATCATGCAGCCGGCGACGATGATGCGCCAGTTCTCAAGCATCGAGCGGTAGATCTCGCGGATGGCGGGGCGATGCTTGCGCGTCTTGAATTCCTCGGTTTCCTCCAGCGAGCGGCGGATCAGGAACAGGAAGGGCACGATCAGGCAGCCGATCAGGAACGGCACGCGCCAGCCCCATTCACCCATCTGCTCGGGCGACAGCATGGCATGCAGGACTACGCCGAGCAGGCCGGCAAAGATCACCGCCACCTGTTGGCTGGCCGACTGCCAGGCCACGTAGAAGCCCTTCTTGCCGGGCTTGGCGATCTCCGCGAGGTAGACCGACACGCCGCCCAGTTCCACCCCTGCGGAGAAGCCCTGCAGCAAGCGGCCCGCCAGCACCAGCAATGGCGCGGCCACGCCGATCGAGGCATAGCCCGGCACGCAGGCGATCAGCAAGGTGCCCAGCGCCATCAGGACCAGGGTCAGGATCAGCCCCTTGCGGCGGCCGTGATGGTCGATATACGCGCCGAGGATGATGGCGCCGAGCGGACGCATCAGGAAGCCCGCGCCGAAGGTCGCGAGCGAGAGCATCAGCGATGCGAACTCGTTGCCGCTGGGGAAGAACGTCTTGGCGATGGCGGCGGCATAAAAGCCGTACACCATGAAGTCGTACATTTCCAGGAAGTTGCCGCTGACGACGCGGAACACGGTGCGGAACCCGTGTTGCTGGGTGGGGGAGCTTGACATTTGGCTGTCTCTCGCAGATGCCGCCGGTTGGTTCCGGAGGCTTGATTTTGGTCGGCTGCCAGCCAGGATTCGGGATCAGCTATGCGGGGGACTGGCCTTGGCTGGGCTTGGGTTTGGGGGTGTCCTGCTGATGGCGGCAAGTTTGCGCCGGGGGGGCTGTCATTACGCTGTCAAATGGCTTTCAGTTTGATATCAAATGCTGTCGAAAGCCTGTCAGCGGAGCGAACGGTGGGGAGCGTGTTGGCGTTTGTGATTTAACGTCAACTGCAACTGCTTAACTTCAAAGTCGAAGGCTTAAAGTCAAAGGCAGTTTCACCCCCCTGCGGGGGGCGACCTACTTTTTTGGCTTGCCAAAAAAGTAGGCAAAAAAAAGGCGCGCCGGATGGGGCGACACCCC
>NZ_JFJV02000032.1:0-31825 GCF_000611145.1 Cupriavidus sp. SK-3
CCCTTGGGTGCAATAACCATCGCCGCAAAAAGAAGCACCGACCAACCTCGCAGTGCGATGTCGTATGGCTGTTGAATGCAAGAGCCAACGCCGCTCAAAGAAGCAGCGCCACGCCCCGCAGCAAGAAAGCAAGAAAGCCAGCCTTATCGACTGGCTTTCTTGTTTACCGCGAGGCGACTCCCACCCTCACCCCTGGGCAATCCTCTGCTCGATATGCCCCAACGCTTCCTCTACCTGATCCACCAGGATCAGACAAAGATCGCCCGGCTGCAGGTGCGACAGCGCGGTATCGATGGCGAGAAATTCCCCGCGGATTTCTTCCACCGCGCTGGTGCGCGTCGCGCCTTCCAGGCCTTCGCGCAGCAGTGCCAGCACCTCACCGTCCTCGCGTCCTCGCTGGCACTGGTCTTGATACAGGATCACCTCGTCGAATACACCGCCAAGAATCTCCGTCTGGCGGCGGATATCGACATCGCGGCGGTCGCCCGCGCCGCTGATCACCACCGAACGGCGCTTGGCCGGCATGCCCTCGATGGCATTGCACAGCGCCTGGATCGCATCCGGGTTGTGGCCGTAGTCGGCGATCAGCGTCGCGCCCTTGTAGTCGAACACGTTGAAGCGTCCGGGGGCGGTGGCTGCGTCGTTGACGAAGGTCGCCAGGCCACGGCGGATCACATCCCAGTCGATGCCGAGCGCCCAGGCCGCGGCCGTGGCGGACATGGCGTTCTCGACCTGGAAGCCGATGGTGCCGCCGCGCGTCAGCGGGATGCCCGACAGCGCGATGCGAACCAGGTTGTCGCCTTCGGCGGCCACGATATGGCCGTCCTCGACGTACACCACGCGCTTGCCCTGCGCGCAGTGCGTGGCCATTACCGGATTGTTCAGGTCGGCCGCGAAGAAGGTCACGACGCCGGGGCAGGCGTCTGCCATGCGTACCACCATGGGGTCGGCTGCATTGAGCACCGCCATGCCATGCGACGCCACGTTCTGCACGATGACGCTCTTGAGCACGGCGAGATCTTCCACGGTGCTGATGTAGGACAGCCCGAGGTGATCGCCTTCACCCACATTGGTGACCACCGCCACGTCACAGCGGTCGAAAGCCAGGCCTTCGCGCAGCAGGCCGCCGCGTGCGGTCTCGAACACGGCGGCATCCACGTCGGGGTGCATCAGCACATTGCGGGCGCTGCGCGGGCCGCTGCAGTCGCCGGTATCGATCCGCTCGCCCTTGATGTAGACGCCGTCGGTGCCGGTCATGCCCATGCGCAGGCCGCTGGCGGCGAGCAGGTGGGTGATCAGGCGGACCGTGGTGGTCTTGCCATTGGTGCCGGAGACCGCCACCACGGGGATGCGGCCATCGTCGCCATCGGCGAACATGGTGGAGATGATGGCCTCGCCCACCGCGCGGCCCTTGCCGTAGGAAGGCTGCAGGTGCATGCGCAGGCCCGGCGCTGCGTTGACCTCGACAATGCCGCCTGCCTGTTCCTCGAACGGCTTGAGCACGGTCTCGCAGACCGCGTCGACGCCGCAGATGTCGAGGCCGACCATGCGCGCAGCGGCCACGGCGCGCGCAGCCATTTCGGGGTGGACGTCGTCGGTGACATCGGTGGCGCTGCCGCCGGTGGACAGGTTGGCGTTGTTACGCAGCACCACGCGGGTGCCCTTGGGCGGCACGGAGTCCGCCGTCAGGTTTTGCTTGGCCAGCGTAGCCAGCGCGATATCGTCGAAGCGGATCTTGGTCAGCGAGGTAGCGTGGCCCTCGCCGCGGCGCGGGTCGCGATTGACTTCCTCGACCAGCTCGCGCACGGTGTGCTTACCGTCGCCGGTGACCTGGGGCGGGTCGCGGCGGGCGGCGGCGACCAGGTGATTGCCCACCACCAGCAGGCGGAAATCGTGACCGGGGATATAGCGCTCGACGATCACGTCGGAGCTGATGTCCGCAGCCACCTCATAGGCGGCGATGATTTCCTCGCGGGTGCGGATACGCACCGCCACGCCCTTGCCCTGGTTGCCGTCGCGCGGCTTGACCACCACCGGCGCATCGATTTCCTGCGCCACGGCCCAGGCTTCGTCGGGATCGGATACCGAGCGGCCCATCGGCACCGGCACGCCGGCCGCGTGTAGCAGGGTCTTGGTGAGTTCCTTGTCCTGCGCGATCGATTCCGCGACGGCGCTGGTCATATCGGTTTCTGCGGCCTGGATGCGGCGCTGCTTGCTGCCCCAGCCGAACTGCACCATGCTGCCTTGCGTCAGGCGGCGGTAAGGAATGCCGCGTGCCACGCCCGCATAGACGATGGAGCCGGTGCTCGGTCCCAGGCGCAGGTCTTCGTCGAGCTCGCGCAGGCGATGCAGCGCGTCGGCCAGGTCGAAGGGCACGTCGTCGCGCGCGGCGCGGCACAGCGTGGCGGCCAGTTCCAGCGCGAGGCGTCCGACTTCCTCCTCGCTGTACTGCACCACCACCTGGTAGGTGCCGGGTTCGACGGTAGGTGCGGTGCGGCTGAAGCTGACCGGGCAGCCGGCCTCCGCCTGCAGGCGCATCGCCGCGCATTCCAGCGCGTGCGCCAGCGACACCACGCCTTCGTTGTCGTCGGGCCGCAGCGGGCCTACCTCGGGAAAGCGCGCGCGCAGGCGCTCTTCGAAACCGGGCAGGTCGGCCAGGGTGTGGGCCTCGTCGGAGCACGATACGATGGCTTCGATGGCCGTGTGGCGACACCACAGGTTGGGGCCGCGCAGGGCCCGGATACGTGAGACTTCCATGAAATCAGTTTCCTTCCGGATCAGGCGCGGCGGCCCGGTTGGCCCATCCACTGGTGCACCAGATCGATGGTCGGCAGCGTCGAGGCCTCATCGCATTGCAGGACCAGCAGGTCGCCAGCCACGACTTGCGCAAGCGCGGCCTCGATGGCCTGGCGGCGGGTGCCTTCGTCGATGATCTTGGTCACGCGGCGGCCTTCGTAAAGGCCTTGCTTGAGCAGCGCGCGCGCTTCGGCATCGGGCAGGGCGCTGTTGACGGAGCGATCCTCGCACAGGAAGACGCGGTCGAAGGCGGCGCCCAGCACCTTGCCTTGCTTGACCATGTCTTCGTCGCGTCGCTGCACGCCGGCGCCATACACCACCACGCGTCGATCGCTCGGGAAGCGTTCCAGCGCGGCCACCAGCGCTTCCAGCGCGGGGGCATTGTGGGCGTCGTCGATCACCACGGTGGCGCCGTTGCGCTCGAACAGCGTGAAGCGGCCGGGCGCATCCACCTGGCCCACATCGAAGGTCACCACGCCAGCGCGGATCAGGTCGTTGGAGATGCCAAGCGCCCAGCCGGTGGCGACCGCCGCCAGCACGTTCTCGACCTGGAAGGCCACCCGGCCAGCATAGGTGAGAGGGATCGCCGCCACGTCGGTCAGCGGCGTCTCGCGGCTGCCGGTGGCGAGTACTACCTTGCCGTCGCGCACATAGACCGCGCGGCGTCCGGCCGCGCGATGCGCGGCAATGGCGGGGAGGTCCGCGGACAGGCCGAAGAAGATCACGTCGCCGTCGCACAGCTCCGCCATCTCCACCACCAGCGGGTCGCGCGCGTTGAGCACCGCCACGCCGCCGTCCAGCACCACGTCGACTTGCGTACGCAGCACGTTGTACATCTTCTCGACTTCTTCGACGTAGTACTGGCCGAGATGGTCGGGCACATCGATGTTGGTCACCACGCCGACCTGGCAGCGGTCGTAGGCGAGGCCTTCGGACAGGATGGCGCCGCTGTCGTTCTCGAGCACGGCGGCATCGACGGCGCGGTTCATCAGGATGCGATGGGCTGCGTCCCAGTTGGCGCGGTCGCCGCCCTGGACCTGGCGGCGGTCCAGATAGAGGCCGTCGCTGCAAGCCAGGCCGGTGTGCTTGCCGGAGAGTTGCAGCAGGCGCGCCACCAGCTTGGCCACCACGGTCTTGCCGTTGGTGCCGGTGATGCCGACCACCGGAATGCGGCCGTTGTCATCGCCTTCGCCGGCCGGGAACAGGTGATCCACGACGGCACGGCCCACCGGGCGCGCTTCGCCGTTGGAGGGCTTCAGGTGCATCAGCAGGCCGGGGCCGGCATTGACTTCGACGATGGCGCCGCGCTGCTCGGCGAGCGGGCGCGAGATATCCTGCGCCACCAGGTCGACGCCGGCGATATCCAGGCCGACCACGCGGGCGGCCAGCGAGGCATGCGCGGCCACGCTGGGATGCACGCGGTCAGTCACGTCGAAGGCAACGTTGCCGTTGCGCTGGATCAGCACGTGCTTGCCTTCGGGCGGCACGGATGTGGCGTCGAAGCCCTGGCGCTTGAGCTCCAGGCGCGCGGCCGAATCCAGCCGGACCTTGTTGAGCGGGTGATCTTCGGTGCTGCCGCGGCGCGGATCGGAATTGATCTGCGACTCGATCAGCTCGTCAATGGTCGACTTGCCATCGCCGGTCACGCTGGCGGTCTCGCCCATCGCGGCCGCTACCAGGCGGCCCCCCCCCCCCCCCCCGCGGGCCCCCCCCCACCACCAGCAGGCGGTGTTCGTTGCCCGGCACGAAGCGTTCGACGATGACGCCGCTGCCTTCGTCGATGGCCACGCCGTAGGCGGTCTCGACTTCCTCGCGGGTGGTCAGGTTGGTGAACACGCCACGGCCATGGTTGCCGTCATAGGGCTTGACTACCACCGGCAGGCCGATATCCTCGGCGGCGTCCCAGGCGTCGGCGGCACTTTCCACCAGCCGGCCTTCCGGCACGGGCACGCCGCACGACTCCAGCAGGCTCTTGGTCAGGTCCTTGTCGCGCGAGATGCTCTCGGCGATGGCGGCGGTACGGTCGGTCTCGGCGGTCCAGATGCGGCGCTGGCGGCTGCCATAGCCGAGTTGCACCAGGTTGCCCTCCGACAGGCGCAGGGCAGGGATGTCGCGGTCGTCGGCGGCGTCGACGATGCAGGCGGTGCTCGGGCCCAGGCAGTGCTTGTCCACCAGGCGGCGCAGGTGGTCCACCGTCTCCTGGACGTCGTAGGGGCGGTCCTCGATGGCTGCCATCACGAGGTCGCGGGCGGCGAACAGGGCGGCACGGGTGACGTCCTCATGCCAGGCCCGCACGATCACCTTGTAGACGCCGCGGATCGGGGTCTCGCGCGCCTTGCCGAAGCCGCCGGGCATGCCGGCGAGGTTTTGCAGCTCAAGCGTGACATGTTCCAGGATGTGGCCAGGCCACGTGCCTTCCTTGAGCCGCTGCAGGAAGCCGCCGCGCTCGCCGATACTGCAGCGATGCTCGATCAGCGAGGGCAGCCATGCCGACAGGCGCTCGTAGAACCCCGGAATCGTGTTGGAGGGAAAATCCTCCAGTTCCCCGATATCGACCCACGCCTCCAGCACAGGCCGATATGTCCACATATTCGGGCCGCGCAGCGACATGACATCGAAAATCTCAATGTCCTTCTTTTTCATTGATTTAGCTTGAGGCAGTGGGCGAGTGCCCGAGAAATAGAAGCCTAACCTTTCAGTAACGTTACAACGGTCAGCCGGTTGACTTTCTTGATTAAAAAGCGATTGTGCAGTGCATCAGCGACGCCCGTGTGTTTGGCCTTATGTATACTGCGGGCAAATCGGCGGGCCGCCATGGTGCGCCCGCCTTAAATTGTTTCAAGTTATGTCCATAGCCCAGGGACGCAGCATGCCGTACCAACGATGACCCAACCTTCCTTGCCCGTGATTGACAGCGACGCCGCGAACGAGCCGTGGCGTAACGAAATCGGCACCCGCCTGCAACCCGGCGAGGCCGTCCTGGCCTGGCTGGAAGTCGACCTAGACGCAAAGCTGCATTTTACCCAAGGCTGGGTACTTGTGACGGATCGTCGTTTGCTGGCACGCATGCCAGGGCAAAAAGACTGGCAGGAATGGACGATCCAGCCCGGATTATCGCTGCATCACGCCGATCACGCCGGGGTTGGCACGCTTGAACTGCACGGCAGTGGGCGATTGCTGGCCACCTGGCGCTACACGCTCGGCCACAACCCGGCCGCGCTGCGCCTGATCGACCAGTTCCACGCGCAGTGCGACCTGTCCGGCTCGGGCCGGGGAGGGCTGGCCGAGGCCGATGTGGAGGCGGTCTGCCCGACCTGCAAGGCACCCTTGCCGCCGGACGACGACCAATGTCCGCAATGTAGCCGCGATGTGGAGACCCCGCCGTCGACCTGGGCGCTGCTGCGCCTGTGGCGCTTTGCCAGGCCGTACCGGTTCCAGTTGCTGGCCGGCTTCCTGCTGACCCTGCTGTCCACCGCCGCCACGCTGGTGCCGCCGTACCTGACCATGCCGTTGATGGACAACGTGCTGATCCCGTACCAGAACGGGCTGCCTATCGACTACAGCCGGGTCAAGCTGTACCTGGCCGGCCTGCTGGGCGCGGCGCTGGTGGCATGGAGCCTGGGCTGGGCCCGGACGTACCTGCTGGCGCGGGTGTCCGAGCGCATCGGCGCCGACCTGCGCACGACCACCTACGAACACTTGCTGCGCTTGTCGCTGGAGTACTTCGGCGGCAAGCGCACCGGCGACCTGATGGCCCGCATCGGCTCCGAAAGCGATCGCATCTGCGTGTTCCTGTCGCTGCACCTGCTGGATTTCGCCACCGATGTGCTGATGATCGTCATGACGGCGGCCATCCTGATCTCCATCAACCCGTGGCTGGCATTGGTCACCCTGGTGCCGCTACCGTTCATCGCGTGGATGATCCATCTGGTGCGCGATCGTTTGCGCCACGGCTTCGAGAAGATCGACCGGATCTGGTCGGAGATCACCAACGTGCTGGCGGATACCATTCCCGGCATCCGCGTGGTCAAGGCCTTTGCCCAGGAGAAGCGCGAGGTTGAGCGTTTCCGGGAGGCCAACCGGCACAACCTGGCGATCAACGACCGCGTCAACGCCGTGTGGTCGCTGTTCACCCCGACCGTTACGCTGCTGACCGAGATCGGCCTGCTGGTGGTGTGGATCTTCGGCATCTGGCAGGTTTCGCACAACGCGATCACGGTCGGCGTGCTGGTGGCCTTCCTTACCTATATCAGCCGCTTCTACACCCGGCTGGATTCGATGAGCCGTATCGTCTCGGTCACGCAAAAGGCCGCCGCCGGGGCCAAGCGCATCTTCGATATCCTCGACCACGTATCGAGCGTGCCGGAGCCCGTGCGGCCGGCGCACCTGGAGCGTGTCGAAGGCGCCATCGAACTGCGCGACCTGGGTTTCCGCTACGGCAATCGCGCCGTGATCCGAGGGCTTAACCTGTCGATCAAGCCGGGCGAGATGATCGGCCTGGTGGGGCACAGCGGCTCCGGCAAGAGCACGCTGGTCAACCTGATCTGCCGCTTCTACGACGTCTCCGAAGGCGCGATCCGCCTCGACGGCGTCGATATCCGTTCGCTGCCGGTGTCGGAGTTCCGCAGCCATATCGGGCTGGTGCTGCAGGAGCCGTTCCTGTTCTTCGGCACGATTGCCGAGAACATTGCCTATGGCAAGCCGGGAGCCAGCCGCGAGGAGATCATCGCCGCCGCGCGCGCCGCCCACGCGCATGAGTTCATCCTCCGGCTGCCGCATGGCTACGATTCGCTGGTGGGTGAGCGCGGCCAGGCGCTGTCCGGCGGTGAGCGCCAGCGCATCTCGATTGCCCGCGCGCTGCTGATCAATCCGCGCATCCTGATCATGGATGAGGCCACCTCCTCGGTCGATACCGCCACCGAGAAGGAAATCCAGAAGGCGCTGGACAACCTGGTGCAAGGCCGTACCACCATCGCCATCGCGCACCGCTTGTCCACGCTGCGCAAGGCGGATCGCCTGGTGGTGATGGACCGTGGACAGATCGTCGAAGTGGGCGGCCACGAGGAGTTGCTGGCGCGCGAAGGCGCCTACTACAAGCTCTACCAGGCACAGGCCCGCAACGTTGACGCCGATGCCGAGGCGGATCTCGATGCCGCCGACGCGGTCACCGTGCAATAAGGAAGGGAGGCCATATGCAACAAGTTGATTTCAAGCTCTCCCGCAATGCCTTTGGGCGCCTGGTGATGACCACGGCGGATGGGACCGCGCATGAGGGCGTAGTGCCCGTGCGCGCTTTCCCGATCGCCGCGCCGGACGATGGCGTCGGCATGATCAGCGCCGACGGCCGTGAACTGGCGTGGCTGCCTCGCCTGGACACCTTGCCGGTCCCCGTGCGCGAGATGATCGAGGCCGAACTGGCCAGCCGGGAATTCATGCCGGAGATCCGCCGGATCCGCTCGGTGTCGACCTATGCCACCCCCAGCACCTGGGATGTGGAGACCGACCGCGGCCGCACCTCGCTGGTACTGCGCGGCGAGGAAGACATCCGCCGCCTGGCTGGTTCCACGCTGCTGATCTCCGACAGCCACGGCATTCACTATCTGGTGCGTAACCTGATGGGCCTGGACAAGGCCAGCCGCAAGCTGCTGGACCGTTTCCTCTAAGCCGCACGGGCGTGCCATTCAGGGCGCGATTGCCGCACCCTGGCATCAGTGCTTGCCGGTGAAGAGGAAGCCCACCTCGCGATCGGCCCGCATCGCGAACAGGTAGAGCTGGCCGGGGGTGGGCAGGCTATGCGTGGTGGTCGGATCGTAATAGGCCACGCCGCTCATGACGGTATTCGGATTGCGGCAGGGCGGGCCGCCCAGTGTAATGCTGACGTTGTAGACCTTGCCTTGGCGGCGCGGCGTGGCGCTGCCCGAAAAGCTGCAACCCGTGCCGCCGTCGACGGTGAACTTGCCGTTGGCATCGATATCCAGCCGGGCGAATCCCGGGCCATGCCCGGTGGTATCGATTACCTCCGTCGCGCCGTAGTACGTTCCCTTCAACCCATCGGCCGTGGCGATGTAGTTGTAGTCCGCGCTGTAGGTGGTGTTGACCGTCGCGATGCGGCCGTTGCGGTAGTTGAGTTGCGCCTGCAGTGCCTTGCCTGGCGTGTAGGACGCGGTCAGGTTCGCTGCCGTGAGGCTGTAGCCTGCGTCCACCAGGTTGAAGTCCCGTCCGTTGTTGTTGGTGGTGAGCGCGCCATTGCCGGAACTATAGTTGCCGGTCACCACGCCGGACGGTACGTCTGGTACGCCTGCCCTGGCGTAGAACGCGTAATAGACATTCTCGTCGAGGACCAGGATGTTGAACCGTTCGTTGGCGACGGTAGTGCCGGTGTAGATGCCCGTGCCCAGCGCAATGGTGTCCGGAGCCGGTGGAACCACCGGGACCACCGGTTCAGCCGGGACAGTGGCCGGTGGGGTCCGTATGATCGCCAGTCCGCCATCGTTATCCCCCGATCCGCCGCAGCCCACTAGAACCAGCGCGAAGCTGGCTACCCCAATCGTTCTCTTCATTTATACGTTGCCCGTTCGGGTGAACCCGGGCGGCTCTGGCGCCGCCTTCCAGTTGTCGAAAAAAAAGTGGACTGTAACAGCTGATTACAAATTAATGCAGTAGACGGCAGAGGGGTGCCGCAATGCTTGGGCGCTCCGAAATCGGCTGGTATCGGGTATATGCCTCGCGAAAAAAGACGCCCGCACAGGAACTGGCGGGCGCTGGAGGGCAACTGATGGCCGGGAGGGTGATTCCCCCGACCTGGAAGGTCGCCTCCCGGGAGGCGATCTGACCAGATGATGCAGAGAATCATTGCCAATGTGAATCAGACGGCTCTTAATTTCGCAAAGAGGGTGCAAAAATTCTGGGCGAATACCGCGCGGACTCGCAAGACATGGCGGCTGCGGCAAGTCTGCGGCGGACAGTTGACACCGCTTCGAATGTCCATATAATGCGACGGACTACTCCGTTTATCAAAATCATGGCCAGGACAAAGGACGAACAGCTTCACGCTCAGCGCCGGGACGACATCTTGCAGGCGGCCGCGCGCACCTTCAAGACGAAGGGATTCCACTCCGCGCGTACCGAGGACATCTGCGCCGAGGCTGGACTGAGCGCCGGGACCGTGTTCAGGCATTTCGGCAGCAAGCAGGAAATGATCATGGAGATTGCCGCCCGCGAGTTCGCGCGTTACCAGGGCGAAGTTCGCCAACTGGCGAGCAGGGAAGGGCTTGAATGGCTCGGCCAGGTAGATGCGGCAGGGCTGGCGGCGGTCCTCGCGCCTTCCGAGTACGACCTGGGCGCGGATAGCTGGCTGGAACTACAGCGCGATCCGGAATGGAACGAGAAGGTGCTGGCCTTTGACCGGGACTTGCGCCAGACCCTGATCGCGGAACTGGAACGGGGCCAGCGCGAGGGCTGGGTGCGGGCCTCGCTCGATGCGCGCGGCGCTACCAACCTGATCCTGGCCATGTTTTCCGGCCTGGGGTTCGACCGCGACACGGGCATCGAAATCGATATGCAGGCCACGGCCACCGCAATGGCGGATTTCTGCCGCGTCTATATCTTTGCCTGATCCCGCGGGACGGCCCACTTAACGGCAGCTGCTTAAAGCGATATCACAGCATATGCAAGTATTCCCGGCATTTCTCAAAACCGGACGGATTACTCCGTTTATTATTGGATCACTCCTTCTCCTGGGTTGCGGTCATGCCAGGCCAGTGGGCATGGCGGGGCAGTGGACCTTCCTGGACGACGGCACGGTCATCGACATCCGACCGTGCCCGGACGTGCCGGGAAATGCCTGCGGCATGATCGTGCAGCCGCCCCGCGCCGCTTACCGGCGCAGCGGGGCAGAGCTCAATAAGTTGTGCGGCGCGGTGCTGGTGGATGGCCTGGTGCCGCAGGAGAGCAAGGATGGGGGCGCGCCCATGCTGATTGGCCAGATCGCCGATCCCGAGACGCTGCTCGGTGGCACAGCCGTCAGCCGCTATCCGGTCGATATCAGTCGGGCCTCCGCGCACCGGGCGCTGGTCGAGGTGCGGGGCCCGCTCGGACTGGTGGTCGAGCGATACACCCTGATCCGGCGCATTGCCCCGGCGCCTCGTTGCGAGTGAGGCAGGCATGGTTTCCCTTGCTCGTGCCACCCTCGTCCATGAATGGCGGCGCTACCTCGCCGCCGTGCTCGCCATCACCTTCGCGGGCCTGCTGATCGTTGTGCAACTGGCGCTGCTGCTGGGGCTGTTCGGCTCGGTCGCGGCGGTAGTCGACAAATCCGGCGCCGAGCTGTGGATCGGTTTTCGCAACACGCAAAGTGTCGATCTCGGCCGGCCGCTGGGGCGCGGGAGCGATGCGCTTGCCTGGTCCCATCCCGGTGCCGGCAGGATCGAAGCCTATACCACCGCATACGGCGACCTGAGGCGCCCGGACGGGGTGCCGGTATCGGTGCTGCTCCACGCCATGGATGTATCCGGTGCCGGGCTCGCTTTTTCGCGGCTGCTCACGCCAGCTGAGCGGACGCTGCTGCGCGAGCCCAATGCCATCATCATCGACGTTGCCGACATGCGCAAACTGGGCGCGCAGGTAGGCACCGCGGTTGAGATCAATGGCCGGCGGGCGCGCATCGCCGGCGTTGTCGAAGGCATACGCTCCGTCGGCGGCGTCAATGTACTGGCCTCGTTCGCGACCGCGCGATACCTCGCTCCGGAAACCGCCGAGCAGGCTGCCTTCTACCTGGTTCGGCTCAAGCCGGGATTCGATGCGCACAAGGTGGCCGCCGATATCTCGGACAAGGCGCGATTCCCACGCTACAGCGTCTGGACGGCAGATGCGCTTTCCACGCAGTCGCAGGCTTACTGGCTGCTCGAGTCGGGCTCGGGGATCGGCACCGGGTTTGCATCCCTGCTGGCCCTGGTGGTGGGCATGGTCATAACCAGCCAGACGCTTTCAGGCGCCATCCTGGCCTCGGTCAAGGAGTTCGCCGCGCTGCGCGCGCTGGGCGTACCGCACAAATCGCTGCGGGCCATCGTGGTTGAGCAGTCGCTCTGGGTCGGGGTGGCCGGCCTGTTCGCGACGGGGATATTCACATTGCTGATCGCATGGCTGGGCGATGCCTTGCGGATTGCCATGCTGTTTCCCGCCTGGATGCTGGCAGGCGCCGGCGGGCTGCTGCTTGCGATCGCCATCGTTTCCGGGCTGCTCGCGCTAAGGCCGTTGGGCCGCGCCGAGCCTGCATCACTGCTTCGTTGAGGGGGAACCCATGACCATCCAACCTTCACTCGCCAGTCGCGGCATCGCCAAGGCCTTCACGGTCGGCAAGATCACGCAGCAGGTGATCAAGGACAGCAGCCTCGAGATTTATCCGGCGGCGTTGACGCTGATCGTCGGGCCTTCGGGATCGGGCAAGAGCACGATGCTGTCGATGATGTCCGGACTGCTCAGGCCGGACACCGGCCAGGTCTTTGCACTGGACACCGAACTGTGGACGCTGGATGAAGCGGCGCTGGACCGGTTCCGGCTGGAGAACTGCGGCTTTGTCTTTCAGGGCTTCAACCTGTTCGGGGCGCTCACCGCGTTCGAGAACGTGCTGCTGCCCCTGCAGTACCTCGGCGCGCGTGGCGCAACGGCGGCTGCGCGAGCGCGGCGCGTGCTCGATGAAGTGGGGCTCGGCCATCGCAGCCACCTGCGGCCCGCCGAGCTTTCAGGGGGAGAGAAGCAGCGCGTGGCCATTGCCAGGGCGCTGGTCAAGAACCCCCGGCTGATCTTTGCCGATGAACCGACGTCAGCGCTGGACAAGACCAACGGAGAGATCGTGATAGATCTGCTCAAGAAGATCGCCGCCGAGCATGGCGCAACGGTGCTGGGAGTCACCCATGACCCCCGCCTCCTGTCGCATGCCGACCGCGTCATCGAGCTGGAGGACGGCATCGTCATCCGTGATCGGCAACAGCGTGGGCGGCCGTCTGCAAACAACCTCGCGCCAGAGGAGCGCAAACATGAATATGCATAATCCGATTCGCCTGCCGAAGGCTTGCTGGCTCGTTGCCGCCGCGCTGTGGCTGGGCGCATGCGGCCATGAAACGCCAGGCGCACCAACGTCCGCCCAGCATGGCGTCCCGGCCGGCGCGCTTGCCAGCGCCAAGGGGCGCGTGGACATCGAGGGCGGCCCGGTGCGCCTGGCGGCCAGGCGCGACGGCGTGATTGCCCGCGTCATGGTCGAGGAAGGCGATCGGGTGCGGGCTGGCCAGTTGCTGGCAACGCTGGACACGGAGATCGCGGTGCGCGGCCTCGCTCTGGCCCGCGCCGAAGTCGGGCAAGCCGTCCAGGAGCGCAACAAGGCCCGCGTGGAACTCGCGGCTGCCGAGCGCGAGGCCAGGCGGCTGCAGCCGCTTGCCGATGACGAGACCATTCCGCGCCAGGAACTGGATCAGGCCAGGGACCGGCGCGCCAGCGCGGCGGTGGGCTTGCTTGCCGCCGAAGCCGCCATTGTCACGGCAGGCGCCAGGCACGCCATCGCTGAGCGCGAAGTGCAGGAGCGGTCCATCACGGCACCGCTCGATGGCCAGATCATCCAGCGGCAGGCGCGGCCCGGCAATGGCGTCAGCACGCTCAATGTCACGCCGCTCTTCCTGTTCGCCCCGGATGTTGGCCGCATCGTTCGTGCCGAACTGGAAGAGCAATACATCCCGGGCATCAAGACGGGAGGTCCGGCGGAAATCATCCTGGAGGCGGATCCCGCAAGGCGGTGGCGCGGCAAGGTGCTGCGCGTTGGCAGGATCGTCGGGCAGCGAAGCGCGGGCGACGACCCCGCCGAAAAGCAGGACAACCGTGTCGTGGAAGTCGTCGTCGCGCTGGATGCGCAAGACTTGCTTATTGGCCAGCGCGTGGTGGTGCGCTTCCTGGCGAGCTGAGGAGGAACAGGATGCACCGAATCTGCATTGCCATGCTGGCGCTTTCGTTCCTGTTGGCCGGATGCGTGCCCGCCACGGTCTCGCCAACGCGTCCCGCGCCGCCAACCCAGCGGTGGTCCGGCCTTGTCGCCGAAGCGAGCGGGTTGCCTGATGCCGCCGAAGCGGCGCTGCCCGCCGACTGGTGGACAAGCCTCGGCGATCCGGTTCTGAACGGGCTGGTGGATGTCGCGCTCGAAGACAGCCTGGACTTGCGGGCAGCGGCCGCGCGGGTCAGGCAGGCGCACGCCTTGGTGGATGCCGCACGTGCAAACAGGATGCCGCGCCTGGACCTGAACGTGAACGCGGAGCGGGGGCGTATCCAGCAATCTACGTTCCGGGATGGCGAGGGCGGTCACTTTCGCGTGCCACCGTACCGGAGTTCGCACTTTGGCACGCAACTCGCCGCCAGCTATGAAATCGATCTGTTTGGCCGCCTGGCGCTTGCGCAGGGAGAGGCCGGCGCCCATGCCGACGCGACGCAGGCGGATCGCCGCGCCGTGCGGCAGTGGCTGATTCATGACGTCGTACGCGCTTACGCCGATGTCCGTCTGGCCGACGCGCTACGCCAGGATTTGCTGCTGGATCTGCAGCTTGCCCGCAAGCTGACGGCGGACGAATCCGGTCGGCGCGAGGCTGGGCTCGCAACGCTGGCCGCCGTCCGGCATCGGGCCGATCTGGTGGCGCAGCGGCAGCAGTCGTTGGCGCAGGTTGAACAAGATCGCCACGAAGCCATCTCTCGCCTGGCGGTGCTGTCGGGCCGTGCGCCGGCGGAGCTGCAACTGGAGGCGCAGGACGGACATCTTGGCCGGATGGCGCTCACCGGGTCCCTGCGCGCCGACATGCCCGCTTCGGTGATCGCCAGCCGCCCCGATATCGATGCGGCATGGCACCGCGTACTTGCCACCAGCCTGGCCGCCGAACGGATACGGCGCGAGCGCTATCCCACGCTCACGCTGACAGGCACAACGGGGTTCCTGAGCGAGTCGCTGGGCCGGTGGCTCAGTGGCGACGCGCTTGGCTGGGCGCTTGGATCCGCGGTACAGATGCCCTTGTTCGACGGGGGCAGGCTGCGGGCCCATGCCGCCCACGCGACAGCGACTGCCGAAGAGCAGGAAGCCGCTTACCGCAGGACGGTGCTGGCCGCGCTGGGCGAGGTGGAGGTCGCGCTCGGGGCCGTAGCCAACGCCAGCAGGCAACGCGAAATCGCGGCAGCCGGTCTCGCACGGCGCGCGGCTGACCAAGCCGCAGCCAGGGCTTTGGTCGCGGCGGGGACAAGCGCGCGCGATGCCGCCCTGCGGGCGGATATGGCATGGCTCGACGCGCGGCGAGAACTCACCGTGCGCCAGCACGAGGTGCTTGTCAGCTGGGCGTCGGCGCACAGGGCGCTGGGGCGGTAAGCGTCGCCCGTTTCTTCGCGGCGATGCGCGATTCGTGCTAACGCCGTGGTTCCTGGTATCTCCGGATTATGGCGGGCGATTATAGGCAGTCCGCCAAAAAGAAAAACCCCCGAAAGGCGTCTAGCCTTCGGGGGTTTTGGTAGTCCTGGGATTATTCAGGACTGAATGTTGGTGGAGCCGGCGGGAATCGAACCCGCGTCCGCAAGCCCTCCACAGAGAGTTCTACATACTTAGTTCTGTCATTTGATTTAACCGGTGCATCGCGGACGAACACGCTCTACAACGGCGAGTCACTAGATTTTCGTCCCTGGGTTCGTGACTCACTCAGGGCTTATCTGGCGTATATGACCTCGCGTAGTCTTGCGACTCTAGCCCGCCAGCGAGCCAGTGCGAGGACGGCCGCAATTAAGCGGCCAGTGCGTAACGTTCGTCGTTAGCAGTTATTGCATTCCCATTGATTAACGAGGTGACGGGTCCTCGGTATGCCCTCCACTGCTTTGTAACCCACGTCGAAACCAGGTCGGCCCCTGCGTGAACTGTGTGAACAGTGTCAAGAACTGAGATTGTACTCTGTTGGAGGCCCGAAGTGTTGGCGGGTTCCCCGGGAGCCTTTCTGGCCTCAGCGCGCTGCTGCCGGTGTCAGCAGCGCGATCAACTCGCTCGGGTGGCGCACCAGGTAGTCGGCGCCCCATGCCTCGGGCGGTTCTCCATCGCCACAGTAGCCATAGGCGGCGGTGATCGTGATCATGCCGGCGGCCTTGCCTGCCTGGATGTCGCGCAGGTCGTCGCCGACATACACGCAGCGTTCGGGCGCCACGCCGCTGATGTCAGCCGCGTGGAGCAGCGGTGCCGGGTGGGGCTTGGCGTGCGCCGTGGTATCGCCGCTGACCACCGCCGAGGCGCGGGGCGCCAGGCCGATGGCGGCGACGAGCGGCGCGGTGAAGCGGGTGATTTTGTTGGTGACGATGCCCCAGCGGATGCCGGCGGTTTCCAGCGCGTCCAGGACCTCGGCCATGCCGTCGAACAGGCGCGTATGCACCGCGATGTCGGCCTCGTAATAGTCCAGGAACGTGTCTCGCAGGTCGGGAAACTCAGGGTCGGCCGGGCTTTTGCCAAAGGCGGCGCCGATCAGTCCACGGGCGCCGTGCGAAGCGACCGGGCGGAGTTGCTCATACGCCACGGGAGGGAGGCCATGCTCGGTGACCAGCCGGTTGGCTGCCGCGGCCAGATCCGGGGCCGTGTCGGCAAGGGTGCCGTCGAGATCGAAGAAGACTGCGTCGTAGGTGCGCATATTCAGGCGGGGCGGCGAAACGCCATCAGGTAATTCACATCGGTGTCCTTGCCCAGCGAGTAGACCTGGGTCAGCGGGTTGTAGCTCATGCCGCGCATCTCGACGAGTTCAAGCCCGGCATTGCGCGCATAGCGCGCGAGTTCCGACGGCGTGATGAACTTGTCGTAGTCGTGCGTGCCGCGCGGCAACATCCTGAGTACGTACTCGGCGCCGACCACGGCCAGCATATAGGCCTTGAAATTGCGATTGATGGTGGAGCAGAACACATGCCCGCCCGGCCGTACCAGGGTTGCGCAGGCTCGCACGATCGACTGCGGGTCCGGCACGTGCTCCAGCATTTCCATGCAGGTCACTACGTCAAAGCCGGCAGGCATGCGGGCAGCCAGCGCCTCGGCAGCGATTTCTTCATAGGTCACCGGGACACCTGACTCCAGGCTGTGCAGGTCGGCGACCTTGAGCGCCTTGGTGGACAAGTCGATGCCCCGCACCGTGGCGCCGGTTCGCGCCATGCTTTCGGCGAGGATGCCGCCCCCGCAGCCAATGTCGACCACCTGCTTGCCCTCGAGCGCGGCAATGCCGTCGATCCAGCCGAGCCGCAAGGGATTGAGTTCGTGCAGCGGCTTGAACTCGCTCTCCGGGTCCCACCAGCGGTGGGCCAGCTCGCTGAATTTGTCGATTTCGCGGGCATCGGCATTCCTGCCGAGCTGGGTGGTTTCAACGGTGGGATGGTGTGGAGGGGAGATCTGCGTCATGGATTTTGGCGCGCGGCCAGGCGGCGGCGCGAGAGCGGAAAGTATGCAGCCACTGTATCAAAAAAAAAGCCCAGCTCGCGCTGGGCTTTTCTTCATCGGAAAGGATCCGATTAACGTGCGCTGCGGGTGCCGACCACTTCGACTTCCACGCGGCGGTTCGGCTGCTGGCAGGCGATCTGCGCCTTGCGGTTGCCCTTGCACGACTTCGGGTCAACCTTCAGCTGACGCTTGCCCTTGCCTTCCGTGTACACACGGTTG
Organism: Cupriavidus sp. SK-3; assembly: GCF_000611145.1. Lineage (NCBI taxonomy): Bacteria > Pseudomonadati > Pseudomonadota > Betaproteobacteria > Burkholderiales > Burkholderiaceae > Cupriavidus > Cupriavidus sp. SK-3. The sequence continues at coordinate 17,483 of NZ_JFJV02000032.1, forward strand.
GCTTCCACGCCCTTGCTGACCAGATAGGCCTTGACGGCTTCAGCACGACGGATCGACAGGCGATCGTTGTACTTGTCCGAACCGAACGAGTCGGTGTGGCCAACTGCGATAATCACTTCCAGGGTGATGCCGGACAGCTTGGAGGTCAGGTCGTCCAGCTTGGCCTTGCCTTCCGGCTTCAGGACAGCCTTGTCGAAGTCGAACAGGGTGTCAGCAGCGAAAGTGACCTTTTCGCTGGAAACAACCGGAGGAGCAACCGCTGCGGGCGGTGCTGCCGGAGCGGCCGCCGGAGCCAGGGCGCCGTCGCACAGTGCGTTGGCGGTGGCCGGGGTCCACGAACTGTCGCGCCAGCAGAGCTCGTTCGTGCCGTTCTTCCACACGTACTCGCTCGTACCGTTGCCCCAGTTATCGTTCACAGCCTTCTTTTCGTAGGGGACGGACTGGGCTTGAGCGGATGCAGCCATTACTGCGGTAGCTGCAACGAGCGCGAGCTTGGCAAATTTTTTCATATTTCTCCTCTCAGGATGAGATCACCGCAGGGTTACTGCGAGCAAATGGACGGAAACAAGTCATACATTCTTCGGAGTATAACATTCTCGATGCGGTGTATGCTCCACTTCGAACAATGTCTGGCTCTTCGCTGGGGAATTGTGCCACAAGGGTCGTTTCCTAAGAAGTAAATATATTCGATTCCACCAATGGGTTTTGGGCCTGTGGTGTTTGTGCAACATGGCTCTTGCGATGCCCGCAAACCCTTGTCTGGCCGGGCTTGCAGGATTTTCGCCGCGGCATTTCCCGTCGTTTCCCGGCGTCGCCAAAGGCCCTTTGGAGGGGGGGCAGGCGGCTGCGGGGGAGGGCAGCCGCGCATGTTAGAATGCCACGTTGCCCTACTGCCGGACGCCGCTTGGCGAATGGTGATTCACCTGGGTGCCTTCTGTTTAAATTCGCCGGATAACCCACGCCGCAATGGATCAATTCGCCAAAGAAACCCTTCCGGTCTCCCTCGAAGAGGAAATGCGCCGCTCTTATCTCGATTACGCAATGAGCGTGATCGTAGGGCGCGCGCTTCCCGATGTCCGGGATGGCTTGAAGCCGGTACATCGGCGTGTGCTCTATGCGATGCATGAGCTTAACAACGACTGGAACCGGCCGTACAAGAAATCGGCGCGTATCGTAGGGGATGTGATCGGTAAGTATCACCCTCACGGCGACACTGCTGTATACGATACGATCGTGCGCATGGCGCAGAATTTCTCCCTGCGCTACATGCTGGTCGATGGCCAGGGTAATTTCGGATCGGTGGACGGGGATAACGCGGCAGCCATGCGTTATACCGAAATCCGCCTGTCCAAGATCGCCCACGAGATGTTGCTCGATATCGATAAGGAAACTGTCGATTTCGGGCCGAATTATGACGGCTCGGAGAATGAGCCGCTGATTCTGCCGGCGCGCATCCCTAATCTGCTGATTAATGGATCGTCGGGTATCGCGGTGGGCATGGCCACCAATATCCCGCCGCACAACCTCAACGAAGTGGTCGACGGCTGCCTGCACCTGCTGCGCAATCCGCAAGCCACGGTCGACGAGCTGATCGAGCTGATTCCGGCGCCGGATTTCCCGACCGCGGGCATTATCTATGGCATCCAGGGCGTGCGCGAAGGCTACCGCACCGGCCGTGGCCGCGTCGTCATGCGCGCCAAGACGCACTTCGAGGATATCGATCGTGGCCAGCGCCAGGCGATCATCGTCGACGAGCTGCCCTACCAGGTCAACAAGCGCACCTTGCTGGAGCGCATTGCCGAGCTGGTGACGGACAAGAAGGTCGAAGGCATCTCGGATATCCGAGACGAGTCCGACAAGTCCGGCATGCGCGTGGTGATCGAACTCAAGCGCAACGAAGTGCCAGAGGTGGTGCTGAACAACCTCTACAAGCACACCCAGCTGCAGGATACCTTCGGCATGAACATGGTGGCGCTGGTCGACGGCCAGCCGCGCCTGCTGAACCTGCGCCAGATGCTGGAGTGCTTCCTGTCGCACCGGCGCGAGGTCGTCACCCGCCGCACCGTGTTCGAGCTGCGCAAGGCGCGCGAGCGTGGCCACGTGCTGGAAGGCCTGGCGGTCGCGCTGGCCAATATCGACGAGTTCATTGCCATCATCAAGGCAGCGCCGACGCCGCCCATCGCCAAGCAAGGGCTGATGGCGAAGGCGTGGGATTCGAGCCTGGTGCGCGAGATGCTGGCACGCGCCGAAGGCGACACGCCGGGCGGCCGCGCTTCCTACCGCCCCGACGGCCTGCCTGCCATCTTCGGCATGCAGGGCGACGGCCTGTACCGCCTGTCCGACTCGCAGGCCCAGGAAATCCTGCAGATGCGCCTGCAGCGCCTGACGGGCCTGGAGCAGGACAAGATCGTCCAGGAATACCGCGACGTCATGGCGGTCATCTCCGACCTGCTCGATATCCTGTCCCGGCCGGAGCGCATCAGTACCATCATCACCGACGAGCTGACCGCCATCCGCGCGGAGTTCGGCGACCTGCGCCGCTCGCATATCGAGCTCAATGCGACCGAGCTGGATACCGAGGACCTGATCACGCCGCAGGACATGGTGGTCACGCTGTCGCACAGCGGCTATATGAAGAGCCAGCCGATCTCCGAGTACCGGGCGCAGAAGCGCGGCGGGCGAGGCAAGCTGGCGACCGCCACCAAGGAAGACGACTGGATCGACACGCTGTTCGTCGCCAACACGCACGACTACATCCTGTGCTTCTCGAACCGCGGCCGGCTGTACTGGCTGAAGGTGTACGAGGTGCCGCAGGGGTCGCGCAACTCGCGCGGCAGGCCGATCGTCAATATGTTCCCGCTGTCTGACGGCGAGAAGATCAACGTCATCCTGCCGGTGCGCCAGTTTGACGCCGAGCATTTCATCTTCATGGGCACCGCGCGCGGCACCGTGAAGAAGACGGCGCTGACCGAGTTCTCCAACCCGCGCAAGGCCGGCATCATCGCTGTCGATCTCGACGAGGGCGACTACCTGATCGGCGCGGCTGTCACGGATGGCCAGCACGATGTGATGCTGTTCTCGGACTCCGGCAAGGCAGTGCGCTTCGATGAAAACGATGTGCGCCCGATGGGCCGGCAGGCGCGCGGCGTGCGCGGCATGAACCTGGAAGAAAGCCAGACCGTGATCGCCATGCTGGTGGCACCGGCCGAGACCAGCGAGCAGGACGTAGCGGTGGGCAGCGTGCTGACCGCCACCGAAAATGGCTATGGCAAGCGTACCCCGATCGCCGAGTACACTCGACACGGCCGGGGCACCAAGGGCATGATTGCGATCCAGACCAGCGAGCGCAATGGCCGGGTGGTGGCTGCCGCGCTAGTGTCGCCGGAAGACGAGATCATGCTGATCACGACCGGCGGTGTGCTGATCCGTACGCGCGTATCTGAAATCCGCGAGATGGGCCGCGCCACGCAAGGCGTGACCCTGATCAACGTGGACGAAGGCACCAAGCTGTCCGGCCTGCAGCGAATCGTCGAAAGCGACGCCGACAACGGTGTGGCGGGTGACGAACTCGATGGGGCCGATGCTGCTGCCGAGGGAGAGCCGGCGGCAGGTGCGCAGGACGGCACCGAGGCTGGCACCCCTGACACGGGATCCAATTCGTAAGTTGTTGCAACATTGACCCGATAGCCGGAACTCGATTGCCGGCCGCGGGACTAAAACGGACATATTTACCAGGGAGTCACAATGTTCAAAACCTATCGACGTATCGCTGTTCTGGCTGCCTTCGTGCCGGCCATGATGCTGGCCAACGCGGCGCATGCCCAGGATGCGGACAAGACCGCTGCCATCAAGGAGCTCCTGACCGTGATGCAGGCCGACCAGGCCGTCAAGGGCCAGGCCGAGAACTGGCAGCAGGGCGCCAAGCAGGAAGCGCCCATGGTTCTGGAGCAGGTACTGGTCGAGAACAAGACGCTCAACGACAAGCAGAAGCAAGCCGCCGTCGACAAGCTCAAGAAAAATGGCGCCGTGCAGCGCATGGTGGACGGCGCCGGTACGGCGTTCACCACCGATGGCTTCAAGAGCGACGCCATGAAGGCCCACTACGACGCCTTCGCCAAGTACTACAGCGCTCAGGAAATCAAGGATCTGACCACGTTCCTGAAGTCGCCCACGGGCCAGAAGTTCATGGCGAACCAAGGCAAGGCTACGCAGGAAATCTGGGGCTCGATGATGCAGAAGTACGGCCCGCAGGTTGGCAAGTCGATGCGCGACGCAGCCGAGAAGGAAATCGCCGCCGCTTCGAAGTAATTCGCCGGCGAGCCGGTGGGGCGTACGGGGCACTATCCCCGGCTCCCCTATCTGGCGCGGGTTTGATGGATAATGGCTGCTTGGGTAACACCGGCAGCCATTTTTCATTTCCATCCCGATCCATGAACGAACCCCAGAATCCAGCACTTGCCGCCATGATGCAGCGCGCCGTGGCCGAGCGTGTCTATAACTTCTCGCCCGGTCCGGCGGCCCTGCCGACCGAAGTGTTGCTGCAGGCAGCCGACGAGATGCTGTCCTGGCACGGTACCGGGGTCTCGGTGATGGAGATGAGCCACCGCAGCCGGGAGTTCGAGGGGATCCAGGCAGAAGCGCTGGCGAACCTGCGCGAGTTGCTGCATGTGCCGAAAGAATTCCGCATCCTGTTCCTGCAGGGTGGTGCCATTGGCGAGAACGGCATCGTGCCGCTCAACCTGATGTCTCGCCTGAACGCGGAACGCCCCAAGGCGGACTTCGTTGTCACCGGCACTTGGTCGGTGAAGTCCGAGCAGGAGGCGCGCCGCTATGGCGAGGTCAATATCGCGGCCTCCAGCACTGCGCAAAAATTCGTGCGTATCCCGGATGTGTCCGACTGGAAGCTGTCGGACGATGCCGCCTATGTACACCTGTGCACCAACGAGACCATCGTCGGTGTCGAGTTCCAGGACGTGCCCGACATCGGCCAGCACCGCGATGGCGGGCCGGTGGTGGTGGCCGACGTCTCCAGCCATATCCTGTCGCGCCCGGTCGACTGGTCGCGCGTGCAGGTGGCCTACGGCGGCGCGCAGAAGAATATCGGGCCGGCCGGCCTGACCATCGTGATCGTGCGCGAAGACCTGCTGGGCCATGCGCATCCGCTTTGCCCCACCGCCTTCAACTGGCGCCTGGTGGCCGAGCATGACTCGATGTACAACACGCCGCCGACCTATTCCATTTACATCGCCGGGCTGGTCTTCAAGTGGCTCAAGGCGCAGGGCGGCGTGGATGCGATCGAGCAACGCAATATCGCCAAGGCGCACGCGTTTTATGAGTTCCTGGATCAGAGCGCGTTCTACCGCAACGATATCGATCCGAGCTGCCGCTCGCGCATGAATGTGCCGTTCTTCCTGGCTGACGAATCGCGCAACGATGCCTTCCTGGCCGGTGCGCGCGCCAGGGGGCTGGTACAGCTCAAGGGCCACAAGTCCGTCGGCGGCATGCGCGCCAGCTTCTACAACGCCATGCCGCTCGAGGGCGTCGCCGCCCTGATCGAGTACATGCGCGACTTCGAGCGCACCGCGGCCTGATCCTTCGTTTGCGGCGGCGTCTCCTGGCGCTGCCGCCCAGTGCCGATTCGGTTTTTTCCAGGGCCACTTCGCAATGACGTGGCGTAGCGGATTCATACAATGACAAATCAAGACAAAGACATCGCGCAGGAGGAGGCGCAGCCGGACAATGGCGCGGCCGAGAAGGCGCTGGGCGTCGAGTTGACGCCGTTGCGCGAGCAGATCGACAAGCTGGACCGCGAACTGCTCGCAATGTTGAATCGCCGCGCGCAACTCGCCCTCGATGTGGGCGAGGTCAAGAAGAAGTATGGCGCGCCGGTGTTCCGTCCGGAACGCGAACTGCAGGTGATTCGCAAGGTGCAGGGCGCCAATCCCGGCCCGCTGCTCGACGACAGCGTGGCGGCGATCTGGCGCGAGGTGATGTCCGCCTGCCGCGGCCTGGAAAAGCCGCTTGAAGTTGCTTTCCTGGGGCCCGCTGGCACGTTCTCGGAGCAGGCGCTGTATGCGCATTTCGGCCACGAGGTGAGCGGCGTGCCGTGCCCGAGCATCGACGAGGTGTTCCGCGCGGTGGAAGCCGGCACCGTGGAGTACGGCGTGGTGCCGGTGGAGAATTCCACCGAGGGCGCGGTGTCCCGCACGCTGGACCTGTTCCTGCAGACCTCGCTGAAAATCAGCGGCGAAATCGCGCTGAAGGTGCATCACAACCTGATGGCGTCGTCGCCGGACATGAAAGGCGTGACCGTGGTGCGCGCGCACGCGCAGGCGCTGGCGCAGTGCCAGCACTGGCTAACGGCCAACTACCCGCATCTGGAGCGCCAGGCCGTATCGAGCAATGCGGAAGCGGCGCGCATGGCCAGCGAAGATCCCACCGTGGCGGCCATCGCCGGCGAGTCCGCCGCCAATCGCTATCACCTGCATCTGGTGCGCACGCACATCCAGGACGATCCGCACAACCGCACGCGGTTCGCGGTGATCGGGCGCTACGAGACCGAGCCCTCGGGCAGTGACCAGACCTCGATGATCCTGTCGGTGCCCAACAAGGCTGGCGCGGTCTACCAGTTGCTCGCGCCGCTGGCCGACAACGGCGTGTCGATGTGCCGCTTCGAGTCGCGCCCGGCGCGCAGCGGCGCGTGGGAGTACTACTTCTACGTCGACGTGGAAGGCCACCAGCACGATGCCTCGGTGGCGCGGGCACTGGAAGAACTCCGCCGTAACGCGGCGTACTTCAAAGTGCTGGGTTCATACCCGTCCAGCCGATAGCAAGGCTTGCCGCCCGGGCGGCAGCCAGGCTGAAGAACGGATCGGCGATCGCGGATCGCGATCCGCGAAAGACGATCACCAAGGAGCCAGGATGGCAGAGCAAGGCAAGCAGTTCGGTCCCGAGTATGTGCGGGCGATCTCTCCGTACGTGGCGGGCAAGCCGATTTCCGAAGTGGCGCGCGAATTCGGCCTGGACGAGTCCGCCATCGTCAAGCTGGCCTCGAACGAGAACCCGCTCGGCATGCCCGAGTCGGCCAGGACGGCCATCGCCGCCGCCGTCGCCGACCTGGGCCGCTACCCCGATGCCAACGGTTTCGAACTGAAGGCTGTCTTGTCGGCCCGTTTCGATGTACCGGCCGACTGGCTCACGCTGGGCAACGGCAGCAACGACATCCTGGAAATCGCCGCGCACGCGCTGGTGAAGCCGGGCGAGTCGGTCATCTACGCCGAGCATTCCTTTGCGGTGTATGCGCTGGCCACGCAGGAAATCGGCGCGCGCGCCATCGAGGTCAAGGCCCGAGACTATGGGCACGATCTCGACGCCATGGCCGCCGCCATCGTGCCGGATACGCGCCTGATCTTTATCGCCAACCCGAACAACCCGACCGGCACCTTCCTGCCGGCGGGCCCCCTCCCGGCGGGCGGCCGCCATCGAGGCGTTCCTGGCCAAGGTGCCGGCCGATGTCGTGGTGGTGCTGGACGAGGCTTACAACGAATACCTGGATGACGCGCAGCAGTACGATTCGGTGGCGTGGGTCCGCAAGTATCCGAACCTGCTGGTTTCGCGCACCTTCTCCAAGGCTTATGGGCTGGCCGGCCTGCGCATCGGCTATGCGGTCGCGCAGTCGGCGCTGACCGACCTGCTCAACCGCATCCGCCAGCCTTTCAACGTCAACAGCCTGGCGCAGGCCGCGGCGGTGGCGGCGCTGGCCGACACGGCCTTCCTGCAGCGCAGCGCGGAACTCAACCGTGCCGGCAAGGCACAACTGGTGGCGGCCTTCGACCGGATCGGCCTGCAGTACGTGCCATCTTCAGGCAATTTCGTGCTGGTGCGCGTGGGCCAGGACGACGGCGCCGGCGCGCGCGTCAACCTGGCGCTGCTCAGGCAGGGCGTGATCGTGCGTCCGGTGGGCAACTACAACCTGCCGCAATGGCTGCGCGTGACCATCGGCCTGCCTGAGGAAAACGCGGCCTTCATCGCCGCGCTGGAACGGGCGCTCAAGTAGGCGCAGCGCCTTCGCCGGCTGGTGCCGCCGCAACTGGCGGCGCCGTTGCCCGGCGTAGACGAGATACAATGCCGGATTCCCGAACTTCCTTGCCTGGCAGCGTATCCCCGTGACCGTTCCTGCGTCCGTTCCTTATTTTTCCCGTGTCGTTATAGTCGGGGTCGGCCTGATCGGCGGCTCGCTGGCGCTCGCGCTCAAGCGTGCGGGGGCGGTCGGCACGGTGGTCGGCGTAGGCCGCTCGCAGGCCTCGCTGGAGCGCGCCCTCAAGCTCGGCGTGATCGACGAAGCCGCGACGCTGGAGGAGGCTGCCAAGGGCGCCAACGTCATCGTGCTTTGCGCTCCGGTGGCGCAGACCTTTGCGCTGCTCCATGCACTTGAGCCGCATCTCGAGCCGGCCACCATCGTTACCGACGCCGGCAGCACCAAGTCCGACGTCATCATGGCGGCCAAGACCGCGCTGGGCGACAAGGCGGCGCAGTTCGTGCCCGCCCATCCCATCGCGGGCCGCGAGCTGAACGGCGTGGAAGCCGCGCTGGCCGATCTCTATGCCAGCAAGAAGGTCGTATTGTGCCCGCTGCAGGAAAACGCCCGCACCGACGTGGCTGCCGTGCGCGCCATGTGGGAGACCGCCGGTGCCGATTGCTTCGTGATGTCCGCCGTGCAGCACGATGCCGTGTTTGCCGCGGTCAGCCACCTGCCACACCTGCTGTCCTACGCGCTGGTGGCCCAGGTGGCCAATGCCGAGGACGCGGCGCTGAAGCTCGACTTCGCCGGCGGCGGCTTTCGCGATTTCACCCGTATCGCGGCGTCCTCGCCGGAGATGTGGCGTGATATCTGCGTTGGCAACCGGGAGGCGATGCTGAGCGAGTTGACCACTTACCAGGCGATGCTGGCGCATTTGAAGACGCTGATAGAAAACAGCAACGGCGAGGGGCTGGAGCGCATCTTCCAGCGCGCCAGCCAGGCGCGCCAGCAATGGGGCGCGCAGCGTGCACCCGCTGTCAACGTCGAGCCCTGAACGCTCGCGTCGCGAAGTCATCAGGTCACCAACGGTGCGGCCCGCCCTTCATAAAGAGCGGCCGGCCAACTAGCATGCAAATCATGGAACATCTCACGCTTGGTCCTTTCACTCGCGCCTCGGGCACTGTTCGCCTGCCGGGCTCCAAGAGCATCTCCAACCGTGTGCTGCTGCTGGCGGCGCTCGCGGACGGCGAGACCCGCGTCTGCGATTTGCTCGACTCCGACGATACGCGGGTGATGTTGCAGGCGCTGCGTACGCTGGGTGTGGCGTGGCGCCAGGAAGATGGCGCTTGCGTGGTGCGCGGCGTGGCCGGCAACTTCCCGAACAAGGCGGCCGAACTGTTCATGGGCAACGCGGGTACCGCCATTCGCCCGCTGACCGCGGCACTGGCGCTGCAGGGTGGAAGCTACAGGCTGTCGGGCGTGCCCCGTATGCATGAGCGCCCGATCGGCGATCTTGTCGATGGCCTGCGGCAGATTGGCGCCCACGTCGACTACCTTGGTACCGAGGGTTATCCGCCCCTGCAGATATCGCCCGCGCAGATCCGCATCGACGCACCGATCCGCGTGCGCGGCGACGTTTCCAGCCAGTTTCTGACGGCGCTGCTGATGACCCTGCCGCTGGCCGATGCGCCAGGCGACACCATCGAGATCGAGGTCGTCGGGGAGTTGATCTCCAAGCCCTACGTCGAGATCACGCTGAACCTGCTGGCGCGCTTCGGCATTGACGTCAGGCGCGAAGGCTGGTCGCGTTTCATCCTGCCGGCGCGTTCGGCCTACCGTTCGCCCGGTGAGATCTTCGTGGAAGGCGATGCCTCCTCGGCATCCTACTTCCTGGCAGCCGGCGCTATTGGCGGCGGTCCGTTACGGGTGGAGGGCGTGGGCATGTCGAGCATCCAGGGCGACGTCAAGTTTGCCGAGGCGCTCAACCGCATGGGCGCCAACGTGATGGCGGGCGCCAACTGGATCGAGGTCCGCGGTACCGGGCACGACGATGGCCGCCTGCACGGCATCGAGCTGGATTGCAACCATATCCCGGACGCTGCCATGACGCTGGCGGTAGCGGCGTTGTTTGCCGAGGGCACGACCACGCTTACCAATATCGCGAGCTGGCGGGTCAAGGAAACCGACCGCATCAGTGCCATGGCCACGGAATTGCGCAAGTTGGGTGTCGAGGTGGAGGAGGGGGCGGATTACCTGAAGGTGACGCCACCGGCCCAAACCGCGTGGAAGACGCCGGCCGCTGGCATCGACACCTATGACGATCACCGCATGGCCATGTGCTTTTCGCTGGCCGCCTTCGGCCCGTTGCCGGTGCGCATCAACGATCCTGGCTGCGTGGCCAAGACGTTCCCGGACTACTTCGACGCGTTTGCGGCGGTGGTGCGCTGATCACACTGCCAGCATCGGGCGGGACTCCTCGCCGGGGATGGCGGGCGCGCCTTCGTCGCGGCGTTCGCGCCTGTCCCAGTAGCGGTCGAAGAAGTAATGCGCCACAGTATTGACTGCCGGTTCGATGAAGGTCACGGCGCCGCTGACGGCCAGGTTGCCGGTCAGCGCGTAAGTGATGCCAAAGGCAATGCCAACGTGCATGATGCCGAACGACAGGGTCTTAGCCATGGTAGATTGCCTCGCGGAGTTGTCTTGACTGCCCGGGGCGCCTGCCATTTGCAGGGCTGCCCGCCATGGATTGCATGGTAATGATTCTCAATTGATTTAAGAAATCAATATTATTTTCTGTTTCAATAAATAATGACTATCGTCGACGTCATCACAATCGACGGGCCCACTGCCTCCGGTAAGGGCACCGTAGCGCACAAGGTGGCGGACGCACTCAGCTTCCATCTGCTGGATAGCGGTGCGCTGTACCGCCTGGTCGCGCTTGCCAGCGAGCGTGTGGGCATTGACGTACAGGATGTGGAGGGGCTCGCAAAGCTGGCAGGCCGCCTCGATGTCAAGTTCGGCCCCGATCGGGTCTGGCTGAGCGGCGAAGAGGTCAGCCTGGCCATCCGCGCGGAAGCGACCGGCAACCGGGCGTCGGCCATTGCCGTCCACCAGTCGGTTCGCGACGCCCTGACGGCGCTGCAGCGCGGCTTTCGCAAGCTGCCGGGCCTGGTTGCCGACGGCCGCGACATGGGCACGGTGATTTTCCCCGATGCCCGCCTGAAGGTATTCCTGACCGCAAGTGTCGAAGCGCGCGCTCGCAGGCGCTATAAACAATTGATTGATAAGGGAATTTCTGCTAATATCGAAGACCTTTTGCGAGACCTTGAGTCGCGCGACCAGCGGGATCGTACCCGCACGGCCGCGCCGCTGCGTCCCGCACAGGATGCGCACTTGCTCGATACCTCCGACATGACGGTGGATCAGGCGGTGGCGCAGGTGCTGCAGTGGTACGCCGCGCCGGGTTGCTGACCCGCGCATCGTGCCCGCCGCACCGAAGTGCCGGTAGTGCCTGCATGCGCAGACCTGCCGGTGTTGTTCAACCTGACCCCGCTGCCCGGTGCAGACTGAGCGCGATCCTCGCGCCGGCCCGAGTACTGCGGATTGATACTCAAGTTTATGTCCGACCTGCAAACTAACGAATCCTTTGCCGCACTGTTCGAGGAATCCGTCGCCCGCTCCAATATGAAGGCTGGCGAAGTGATTTCCGCTGAAGTCGTGCGCATCGACCACAATTTCGTGGTCGTCAACGCCGGCCTCAAATCGGAAGCCTTTGTGCCGGTGGAGGAGTTCCTGAACGACCAGGGCGAACTCGAAGTGCAGGCCGGCGACTACGTCTCCGTGGCCATCGACGCGCTCGAGAACGGCTATGGCGACACCATCCTGTCCCGCGACAAGGCCAAGCGCCTGGCATCGTGGCTGAACCTCGAGAAGGCGCTGGAAGACGGCGAAATCATCTCGGGCACGGTCACGGGCAAGGTCAAGGGCGGCCTGACCGTCATGGTCAACGGCATCCGCGCGTTCCTGCCGGGCTCGCTGGTCGACGTGCGTCCGATCAAGGACACCACGCCGTACGAAGGCAAGACCCTGGAATTCAAGGTCATCAAGCTGGACCGCAAGCGCAACAACGTGGTGCTGTCGCGCCGCGCCGTTGTGGAAGCGACCCTGGGCGAAGAGCGCCAGAAGCTGATGGAAACCCTGAAGGAAGGCGCCATCGTCAACGGTATCGTCAAGAACATCACGGACTACGGCGCATTCGTGGACCTGGGTGGCATCGACGGCCTGCTGCACATTACCGACCTGGCATGGCGTCGTGTGCGTCACCCGAGCGAAGTGCTGTCGGTTGGCCAGGAAATCACCGCCAAGATCCTCAAGTTCGACCAAGAGAAGAACCGCGTCTCGCTGGGCGTGAAGCAACTGGGCGAAGATCCGTGGGTCGGCATCTCGCGTCGCTACCCGCAAAGCACCCGCCTGTTCGGCAAGGTGACCAACCTGACCGACTACGGCGCGTTCGTTGAAATCGAAGCCGGCATCGAAGGCCTGGTCCACGTTTCCGAAATGGACTGGACCAACAAGAACGTGGCTCCTTCGAAGGTTGTCCAGCTGGGCGACGAAGTCGAAGTCATGGTTCTGGATATCGACGAAGACAAGCGTCGTATCAGCCTGGGCATGAAGCAGTGCAAGGCCAATCCGTGGGACGATTTCAGCCGTAACCACAAGAAGGGCGACAAGCTGGGCGGCCAGATCAAGTCGATCACCGACTTCGGCGTGTTCATCGGCCTGCCCGGTGGCATCGACGGCCTGGTGCACCTGTCCGACCTGTCCTGGCAAGAAACCGGCGAAGAAGCCGTGCGCAAGTACAAGAAGGGCGACGAAGTGGAAGCCGTGGTTCTGGGCATCGACGTCGACAAGGAACGCATCTCGCTGGGTATCAAGCAGCTGTCGGGCGATCCGTTCAACAACTTCATCTCGGCCAACGACAAGGGTTCCCTGGTCAATGGCACGATCAAGTCGGTTGATGCCAAGGGCGCTGTTGTGCAACTGGCTGACGACGTCGAAGGCTACCTGCGCGCATCCGAAATCTCGGCTGACCGCGTGGAAGATGCCCGCAACGTGCTGAAGGAAGGCGAGCAGATCACCGCCCTGGTGGTGAATGTGGACCGCAAGTCGCGCAACATCAACCTGTCGATCAAGGCCAAGGACAACGTCGAGCAGCAAGAAGCGATGCAAAAGTTCGCCGCTGACACCGGCACGGCTGGCACGACCAACCTGGGCGCGCTGCTGAAGGCCAAGCTCGGCCAGGACAACCAGTAAGCATCGGTTCTTACGCCTGCTAGCGGATGCCCATGACCAAGTCCGAGCTTGTCGAAAAACTGGCTGCCCGGTTCCCGCAGTTGCTGCTGCGGGATGCGGACATCTCGGTGAAGACGATCCTCGATGCGATGTCCGAAGCGCTGGCCGATGGCCACCGTATCGAGATTCGTGGATTCGGCAGTTTTGGCCTGAACCGGCGTCCGCCGCGCGTAGGGCGCAATCCCAAGTCCGGCGAAAGAGTGCTGGTGCCCGAGAAACGGGTGCCGCACTTCAAGGCGGGCAAGGAGTTGCGTGAACGAGTTGATCGCAGCCCGGCGCTGCCGCAGGCCGTTGGCGGCGGCGGTACGGGGGCCAGCGCCATCGGCAGTCACGGTGGCAATGGCAATGGCGGTGCCAATGGCAATGGCCATGGCGCCGCGGCTGGCGCGTCTCATCCGAGCGCGCCTGCCCAGGCGAAGCCGGCCGTTGTTGCCGGCAGCGCCTTGCATGACGATGGCGGGCTGAAACTGGCCCGTTCCTGAATCGCTGTGTTTGACTCGTGATGTGACTGGATAGTCGAAAAAGCGCCCCTGATCGGGGCGCTTTTTCATTATTGCGGCATGCTTGCGGCATACAAGCCGTTACCGTTAGTACGAGGCGATTCCGCTACAATGCCGGGAATCGTGCGACACGCACTATCGTGTCCGGGTAGCTCCAACGTAAGGAGCATCGACCTTGTTGGGACAAGGGGAGGGTTTCGGCCCGAACTGTCCAATCCCAACCATTTCTTGCTTAGACGAACCAGGCCGAACAGCCAGGGGGGAGTCTAGAACGTTGCGAGGAAGGCCAGAATACCGGCCGGATTTGCAGCTTGCTTTTTGCTGGATGGATTTCCAGCCATTGCCCAAGGGTGGGGACACTCGCCTTTGGGCGAGTTCTCTGTAAACGCCCTCCACGGAGGCGCGGGTGGCTATGCAACGGAGTTTGTTGTATGGATGCCACATAGCATTCAAACCGGTCCGGATGGACTG
>NZ_JFJV02000032.1:31914-32429 GCF_000611145.1 Cupriavidus sp. SK-3
AAGGAGCACGTGAAGTAGGGAAGTGAGGTCCCGGAGCGTAAGCTCTGCGCGTTATGGTTCGGTCGGACACACCCGTAAGGGTGCTCTGATAGAGAACCTGCTATGCGACTAGCAGTAGCCTAGGGAGACATGCGTCACTGGTAACGGTGGGGTGTGAAGCTCTCCTGACAACGTAGCCCCCGTAAGGGTGTCTAGCCGTCGTGAGGCGGACAGGCAGAGACTCCGAGCAGCAACGGGGTCGAGGAGCAAGGCTGGCTGGTATGGGTAATGTAAGTGAACTGCTGGTAAACGCCGTGAGCATTGCGGTGCCAAAGCTGCTGATAGGCACTAACCAAAACGGTATGTGGTCGGTTGTCCCGTTGGTTCCTCGGGACACGTCGTCAATGGACCACCGGCGAAGAGGCGGACCCTAACCCAGTCGTGTAACGTGCAGGGAACGTGGTAAGCCCGTATGGCTGCCGGAGCGCAATTGGCTCAGGCAAGTGAACCGCAAGGAACGCTGTCGGCTGTGCGGG